>JARRLQ010000078.1:0-9110 GCA_037386905.1 Woeseiaceae bacterium | reverse complement strand
GAATGACGCGCCCGAGGTTCTCCGGTGAATAATGGGCAAGATAGTCTCGCGCAAGCAGTCCGCCCAGCGAGTGGCCGACGAAATGCACAGCCTTCTCGGGTCCGTTGCAGCAACCGTTGATGTCTGCGCTGACCATGTCGAGCAGGACGTCGGGCGGCTCGTGCCTGGAGGGATAGCTGATGTTATATACGTCATACCCCGCATCGAGCAGCGTACTTTCGAGGAGCCACATGGCCTGCTCATTACGGCCCAGTCCGTGCAGCAGGACGACTTTCTCGGCGCCGCTATTGTCAGTCGTGAATACGGGCCAGACGCGGCCCGTGTACCAGGCGCCCGAGAGGACACCCGCGGCAATGACGACCAGCAGCGCCTTTTTCTTCATTCAGGGTTTTCGAAACCGGAACGTAAAGCGGTCCGTGTTGCCGGTTACCGAGCGCCGGCCCACTTCGTAGACCAGCTCATCGTCGGCACGGAAATGCAGGTCCGAATAATCGACGAACTCGAAACCGGCCGCCTGGACTTCCTTGATGACGAGGACGGGATCCATGCGACGTCGATTTTCGTAGTTATCGCGCTCCATGTGGCGTCGCGTATGGTCCACTACGCCGTAGATGCCGCCGCTCCTGAGAGCCTTGAACGCCTGCCGGTGCATAAGCATGCGGCCTTCTTCACTGAAATTGTGCACATTCCGAAAGGTCAGCACCATGTCGAGGTCACTCACGCCGAACTCGAAATCATCCATGACATAGTGGCGTGCGCCCTCGGGGCGATGCATGTTTGCACCGGTCTCGAGTATCTCCATGTTCTCGAAACCCGGCAGTGGCGCGATATTCTTTTCGACAGTGCCGGTTCTGAGCGCCACGTAAAACTCGCCGTTTTCCGCCAGGACCGGTGCGAGGATGCGTGTGTACCAGCCACCTCCCGGTATCAGTTCCAGGACCCGCATATCATCTTCGAGGCCAAGAAACTTGAGCGTTTCGAGCGGCTTGCGATTGCTGTCGCGTTTGATATCGGCCTCGGGCCGGCCTTGGGCAGCCATGGCGGCCTTGACCTTGTCGTCGATGTCGTCAGCTACGGCGAGCGATGTTGCAATGAACAGAAGAGTAGCGAGCAGGGTTCTCACGGATTGCCTCCGACGTTAATGGCCACTGGATACGGTTCCGGATAATACCATCCGCATGTGCGCCCCCGTAGCGGCGCGAGACCTGCCGCTCCGGTATCATGTTTCGCTTGCATCAATGACAACCATTTGGGGACTCCGCATGCTTTTCCGCATCACGACACTCTTGACGCTGGCTGCGCTTTGCTTGCCGGCAATGGCCGATACCTTGTTGATACATGCTGGTCAACTACTCGCCGTACCGGGAGAATCACCGCGCCGCGCGCAGACAATCATCGTGCAGGACGATCGCATCGTCGAAGTGCGCGATGGCTATGTGGCCGCCGACGAGATCGAGGGCGATGCGCGGGTCGTCGACCTTTCCGACCAGTTCGTGTTGCCGGGACTCATGGACATGCATGTGCACTTGCAGGGCCAGATGGGGCCGAACCGGGACCGGGATACGCTGAAGATGTCGAAGCAGCTGATGCAGATGCGCAGCATCCACTATGCGATGAATACGCTCATGGCAGGTTTTACGACGGTGCGTGACGTTGGTTCATCCGAGCAGGAGATGTACGCGTTGCGGGATGGCATCGCAGCCGGCTGGATCGACGGACCACGAATCATTGCGGCCGGGGGTGTCGGCATTACGGGAGGCCATGCCGATATCAGCGGTGTGAGCCCCGACCTAATGGACTACTGGACCGGCGTCAATGTGTGCGACGGGCCCTACGACTGCCGGCGCGCTGCGCGTAACGTCATCAAGTATGGCGGCGACTTGATCAAGATCACGTCGACCGGTGGCGTGATGACGCAACGAGCCACCGGGACCGGCCAACAAATGGAAGCGGACGAACTCAGGGAGGTCGTTCTCGCCGCGGCCCGCATGGGTCGCAAGGTCGCTTCGCACGCGCACGCCGAGGAGGGCATCATCGCCGCACTCGAGGCCGGCGTTGCGAGTATCGAGCACGGCTCCTACACCGGGCCGGCGGCAATCCGCTTGTTCAAGGAGACCGGTGCGTACCTCGTGCCGACATTGCTGGCCGGCAAGACGGTCGCTGCCGCCGCCGTCGAGTCCGACTACATGCCGCAGACCGTCAGGGAGAAAGCGATTCGCGTTGGTAACGACATGGCCGGTAACTTCGAAAAAGCACACAAGGCTGGCGTCAATATCGCGTACGGGACGGACAGTGGCATCTCGCCACACGGCACCAACGCCGAAGAGGCCGTGCTCATGGTCGAAGCGGGCATGTCCGAAATGGACGTGATCGTGGCCGCAACTGTCAACGCCGCCGATCTCATCGACATGAGCGACTCGATTGGCACAATCGAGAAAGGGAAGTACGCCGACATCATTGCGGTTGACAGCTCGCCGCTCGTGGACATCGCCCAGTTGCTCGATGTCGACTTCGTGATGAAGGGCGGCAAGATCTATAAACAATGATGCCAAC
The DNA here is from genome assembly GCA_037386905.1 of Woeseiaceae bacterium. Classification (GTDB taxonomy): domain Bacteria; phylum Pseudomonadota; class Gammaproteobacteria; order Steroidobacterales; family Woeseiaceae; genus UBA1847. The sequence continues at coordinate 6,557 of JARRLQ010000078.1, read as the reverse complement.
CGGCAGCGCTACTACGCTGACAGCGCCGAGTGATTGGACCGCTTAAACCGCCGCCGCACCAGCCTGCGCTAGCGCCCGACAAGGTCAATAGCGCATACCGGCGCCTGCGCTGGCAGGTGTTCCTTGGCATTTTTGTCGGTTACGCCGGCTACTATTTCGTCAGGCGCAACTTCACGCTGGCCATGCCCGAGCTGATCGAGCTCGGGTACTCGAGGGCCGATCTCGGTATCGCGCTTTCCGGCGTCTCGATTGCCTACGGCCTGTCGAAGTTCGTCATGGGCAACGTGTCTGACCGCAGCAACGCCCGCGCTTTCATGGCGCTCGGCCTGACTTGCTCCGCGCTTGTCATGATTTTCATGGGCACGGTGCCGGTGGCGACCAGCTCCGTGGCCATCATGTTTGCGCTGCTGCTGCTCAATGGCTGGTTCCAGGGCATGGGGTGGCCACCATCGGGCAGGGTGATGGCGCACTGGTTTTCGCCATCGGAACGCGGCACCTGGATGGCGGTATGGAACGTTGCGCACAACATCGGTGGCGGCCTTGTCGGGCCGATCGCGATCCTCGCGATGGCCATGTTCACGGACTGGCACGCCATCCTGTATTTGCATGGCTTCTTTGCGCTGGTGGTGGCCGCGTTTATCTACGTGATGGTCCGGGACACACCGCAGTCCCAGGGTTTGCCAGCCATCGAACTGCACAGGGATGACTACCCAAAGGCCTTCGATTACGACGCCGCACACGAAAAGGAATTCTCGGCGAAAGAGATCTTTGTCGAGCACGTGCTGCGCAACCAGCTGCTGTGGTTCATCGCCATCGCAAACACGTTTGTCTATTTCGTGCGCTACGGAGTGCTCGACTGGGCGCCCACCTATCTCAGCGAGGTAAAACACTTCACGTTCGAAGACTCCGGGATGGCCTACATGTTCTATGAGTTCGCCGGCATTCCGGGCACGCTGCTGGCCGGCTGGATGTCCGACCGCGTGTTTGGCGGTCGGCGAGCGCCCGCATCCATCCTGTTCATGCTCGCGACGTTGATTTGCGTCGTCATCTACTGGTTCAACCCGCCGGGCAATCCCGGCCTGGACAAGGCGATGCTAATTGGCATCGGCTTCTGCATCTACGGGCCAGTGATGTTGATCGGCGTCCACGCGCTCGATCTTGCGCCCAAGAAGGCGGCCGGGACTGCAGCAGGATTCACGGGGCTGTTCGGTTACGTTGGCGGCGCGGTCGGAGCAAGCGTCATTATCGGCATCGTCGTTGACAAGGTGGGCTGGGATGCCGGTTTCTCACTGATCGTCGGCGCCTGCGTCGTGGCAATGATTCTGCTGGCCCTGACGATGCGGCATTCAGAGCACGCGTGAGTGCTATCTTTACAGTATGAAACTCCGATACAAGATCCTGAACAGCTTCCTCGCAGTGGTTGTTATCGTTGTCGGTGCATTTGCGTTCGTTTTGAGCCGCACCGAACCCTGCGAGCCGGCGCCGGCAATCGCTCCCGGGACCGAGACAATGAAAGCCATCGTCTACCGCTGCTACGGCTCTCCTGACGTACTCACGTTCGAAGAGGTCGAAAAACCAACCCCCGCAAGTGAGGAGGTGCTGGTCAGGGTGCATGCGGCCGCAGTCAATCCCTATGACTGGCACTATATGCGTGGATCGCCCTATCTCATGCGCCTGGGCTCGGGCCTCGGTTCGCCCAAAGACATCCGGCTGGGCGCGGATTTCGCTGGCACGGTCGTGGCAGTGGGGGACCTTGTCACGGAGTTTACCGTTGGCGACGAAGTATTCGGTGGGGCGGCCGGCGCTTATGCCGAGTATGTGACGGCAAGTCCGAAGCGTATTGCAAGGAAACCGGCCAACGTTTCGTTCGCAGAAGCGGCCTCGCTGCCGATCGCCGCAATTACTGCGCTGCAGGCGTTACGCGACCACGGCGCTTTGAAGTCTGGTGACAAGGTACTGATCAATGGTGCGTCCGGCGGCGTAGGCACGTTTGCCGTGCAGATCGCGAAATCGATGGGCGCCGAAGTGTACGGCGTTTGCAGCACCCGCAATGTCGACATGGTCCTGGCGCTGGGCGCCGACCGGGTCTTCGATTACAAGAAAGAAGACTACACGCAGAGTGGCGAGCAGTTCGATGTGATCGTCGACATGATCGGCAATCACTCGCTCTTGGCCAATCGCAGCGTGATGGCGCCCGATGGCCGCTTTGTCATCGTTGGTGGCGCAAAAGGCAACTGGATCGGGCCCTTGATAGCGCCGCTCAAAGCCATGTTCGTCAACCCGTTTGTCGACCAGCAGATGGGCATGATGATAGCGACGATGGAAGGCGAGGACCTCGCTGTACTCGCCGATCTCATGGAACGCGGCGAGCTGGTGTCACGAATCGATCGGCGTTACTCGCTGGACGAGACCGCCGATGCAATTCGATATTCCGAGGAAGGTCACGCCAGGGGCAAGATCATTATTGACCTGGAATAATCAGGCCGACGTCTCCGCCGATCGAGACGAGCTCGATATCGAAGCTCAGTGCCTGGCCAGCCAGTGGATGATTGGCATCGACCGTGATTTCTTCTTCACCGACTGCCGTAACCATGAGCATCATGACCTGGCCGTCCGGTGACTGGCTCTGCAGGGCCATGCCCTCTTCAGGTGTCATGTCGTCGGGCAGCGCACTGCGCGGCACCTGCTGCACGAGCTGCTCGTGGCGCTCGCCATAAGCATCCGCCGCTTCGATACGAACGCTTTTCTTGTCCCCGACAGACATGCCTTCGACGGCATTGTCAAAGCCCGGAATGACCTGGCCGCTGCCAATTTCGAATTCGAGGGGGTCCTTTCCAGCTGACGAATCGAATTGGGTGCCGTCGTCGAGGGTTCCCGTGTAATGGATTTTCACAGTATCGCCGGACTTCGCCTGGCTCATGGCAGTCTCTCCTTTTGTGTTCTGGGATTGGCGCGCGGGAAAAAAGGGGCGCCTGAAGGAACCGGGCAGTATAGGGGCTCACAATCCTCAGTCAAGAACCCCCCTTTTCCAACCGATGAACGCAACTACGAACGTGCGATGCGTGAGATGGGCGATATTTGCAGTACGCATCGCGACTAGATGTGGGACATCGAGCACCAGGCGCCGTAGCTAGGCGGCTTCGTCTTCGAAAATCTCTTCGATAGACAGGCCGAATAGCCGCGCGGCCCTGAAGGCCAGTGGCAGGCTCGGGTCGAACTTGCCTTTTTCGATGGCGTTGATCGTTTGCCGCGAGACCTCGAGCTGCTCGGCCAGCTGCGCCTGCGTCCAGTTGCGCTCGGCGCGCAGTACCTTGAGGCGATTCTTCACCGGTACTTGCGCTTGCCGAAAGCAATTGCGCCCATGTAGGTCAGTGACATCAGGATAACGAGGTACGAGATCTCGGCGTCTGAGGTAATGATGTTGCTGACATCCAGGTTCGAGTAGGCGAGGCCAACGACAAGCACAACGCCAAGGGTGAAACTCAGCGCTTCGAGCTGGATTTTCTGGTCCAGCTCGTCGAGGCTGCGCAGGTGATTGCGGAAGGCCCGGATCATGCCGAAGCCGATCAACAGGTTGGCGGCGATGCCGGCAATGGTTATCCCGCGGGAGTCGCCCCACAGGAAGTGAGGCCCGAAGGTGGCCACGGCCATCGACAGCACCCACGCCGTCGTCCACCAGGCGAGCTTGACGGTCTGCCGCTTGACGTTTGCCTGCCAGCCGCTGCCGGCCGGGTTTGTGTTGCCCATGTGTAAATCTCCTTTGTCTAAATGTAAAGTAACCTTGACACACGGTAGGCATATCAAGCGGCTATGTCAAGCGTAATTGACAAAAAGACTGGTTTTATTTACACGGGGCGCCGTCTACAGCTGGGCCTCCAGGTCCGCAATAAGAGCGGAATAGAGTTCCTGCAATTCGCGTACATTGCGCCGGTTGAGCTCCATGCGAATCGCGTAGTTGGCGATGACATTCTCGTAAAGCCTGTCCGACAGCAGCGCCGTGGTATCTGACGGAAACCGGCTCGGCTGGTAATCAGCCATCAGTTCGTGGCCGAGGGAGAGGTCCAGCCCGGACACATGGTTTGCCTCAAGGTTGATTATTCCCGGCCGCATTTGTCGCAGTTCGATCGAGCTGTTTTCTGCCGACTGCACAACTGAAAGTGTATCGGCAAGCTTGACCCGAATATCGAACCACGCTCCTTCCGTCAACTGGCCCGACGACAGCAATTCGAGCGAGGCGGCTCGCTCCAGTGACATGGTCGGGACCGCAAATATCTGGTTGATAAACGCTGCGATCTCGGCGACTTCGGTCGGCGGCGGCTCCGGCCCGAATCGCGACAGGAAGCCCTTGGCGCCGTCGATTGCATACCCGAGATACTGATCCTGGTCCTCAAGGATGCCGACATTGGCACGAAGTTCGGCCAATACGCGCGATACCTGGTCGCGCGCGGCCTGAAGGTCCTTTCGATCGTCCCACCACGCGTCGATGGCGAATGCGAGCAGGATGCTGACAACGATAACGATGCCTTCGGTGACCAGCTTCTTCCACTGGATCGAGTCTGCGCTCATGAAGCCCCCAATACGTCCCTGCTGCCCCAGTTACAAGTCGATCAGGACTTCATCAGGTCATCGTCAGGTTAAGTGCTGCCGAGCATGAGACATTAGCTTCAGCATATCAATGGGGGCGTCCATGAACGCGCGATCGATAATCCTGGTCATAACCTCGACAAGCCTCGTGGCGTGCAGCACCACGACCTACCGGGTCACCCAGCCGACAATGCAGACGCGGCATCCGCACACGCACATGGACCTGTCCATGCGGGACACGATCAGCAAGGTTGTCGTTGTGCCGCATACGGACAAGGCCGAGCAGATACTCTTCGGCACGTACGGTGCGCCGACACCGTCACCTACCGTAGTCGGCATCTACAAGGCCCGGCTACCGATCGAAATCGCCTGGGCGAACGTGATTTCCGAATCTCCCTTCGCGCTGCCTGTCGAGATCATAATTCCCTACCTCGTTTTACCGTTCGTATTGTACGGCGCGGTCAAGCAGGGCATTCAAAACCAGATCCAGGAGATGCGCGATGCACTGGCGGATCACCTGACCGAGTCGGCAGGACGGCCGGTGTCGAACATGGTGCTGGCACACGACCTGTACGCGGAAATGCGCACGGTGCCGGGGCTCGACGCCAACGTGATCGCCGAGACGACGCCGCTCCCCGAAGACACCGATGCCATATTGCTGGTCAAGCTGACGGAAATCGTCATCGAAGTTATCGAGGATGAAGCTGAAATCGAGACGAGTGCGTCGGCGATTCTTCGGCGCGTCAGTGATGGCAGGACCTTGTACAGCCGGCAGTACTCCTATACCGACCGCGATACGCTGCGCAACTGGACGGATAACGACGTGGCCTTGTGGAAGGACTATTTGAACTTTGCGCGGCACTACGTTGCACGCCAGGTGACAGCAGACTTTTTTGAAAAGATCGAGTTGCGGCACGACCTGCACCCGGTTCCGACGGATTCGGTGAAGCTGGTCAAAGACAATAGCTGGCAGGGGCGGGCCGCGACCACATCGCCACAGCTCGCATGGAAATACGTGCGCCTTGGCCAGGATACGTATGCGCCGTCGCAGGTTGCGTTCAGTGAGGCGGATACGTTTTATGACCTCGAGGTCTATGACAATCACAGGCTTGTTTATGTTGCGCGGCACATTCCGGAGTCGCGCCACCAGGTTGACCAGCCGTTACCGGAATGTCGCGAACTTCGCTGGACGGTCAGGCCGTCATTTCACGTTGACCGCGATGTGAAATACGGCGAGTGGATGCGCTTCTACTCGACCGTCTACCTGAACGAGGGCTACGTCGGATCCGAGGCATCGCAGATCCCCGCATTCCTGCGCGGGTTTGCTGTCCTTCGAACGCCCTGCGAGAAGACCTGACAGCAAAGGTCTACAATCAGGTGCAGGATCATGATCAAGTCATCGCTTGTCAGCTGGATGGCAGTCGGCCTGTTCATCTGCACATTCGTTCCTGCCGTCGCACAGGAAGAGGAAGTCGAGGCTGACGGCAGCAAGCGCTGCATCAACGCGCGGTCGATCCGCGGCGCCGACGTCATCGACGACAATTACGTGTTGTTCGAAATCCAGGGCAGGCGCCTGTTCCTCAACCGGCTGCCCAAGTCGTGCGTCGGGCTGTCACGTGATCGCCGCTTCTCGTACGACACCTACACGCGCAGCCTTTGCGCCCGCGACAAGATTCGCATCCTGAAAGAGGCGGGCGACGCGTTCTACGAGGGCAGGTCCTGCAGCCTGGGGCGGTTCGAGCCAATCACCTACGATGAACTGCAGGTTTTTCTCGGCGAGCGGTCGGCGCCAATCGAACCCGAAAAGACGGCACCGGCAGGCATCGAGGATGTCACTAAGGGACGCCGTCCGTGATCCACTGGCGGATCACGTCGATATCGGCTTGTGCCAATGGCGGCATGCCGAGTGGCATCTGCGAAAACTCGATCCCCGGATCATTTTCCAGCTTCATGATCAGGTAGCTCATGTCCGG
>JARRLQ010000077.1:0-14313 GCA_037386905.1 Woeseiaceae bacterium | reverse complement strand
TGGCTGCTTGTGCTGGTCACATGCACGTTGCAGGTCGGCGCGCAGCAGGTTGACGGGGCCAGCAATTCCGCGCCGGATGGTTTCGGCCGCATTTTCGTGTATCGCTTTGGCAATCCGAGAAGTGACTTTCATCCGACGCTGCGGATAAATGGCGAGCCGTTTGCCAGGGCATTGCCGCGAGCCTACGTCGTCCTCGACGTTCCAACGGGCAACTACGAAATTTCCGGAGCAAGAAATACGCAACGGATTGTCGAGGTCGAGGTGCAGGATAACAGCGACGCCTATGTCCAGGTGGACGTGCTCATGAAGCCGACCAGGCAGGCTGTATACGTGGAGTTGATGGATCCCTGGGTCGGTGGGCGGCATGTCCGGAGACTCGGATTCCGCGAGGAGGAGTCCCCCGGGATTGAACGCAATGTGGTCGCCGTCATCGGCGACGTGTCGCTCGCATTGCAGCTCAGCGAGCACCTTGCCTTGCCTCACCGGCGCGTCATTGTCGGGGCAACAGACTGGGACGCTTTTGAGCAGGGCCTCGCGGTACAGAATTCTGCGGTAGTCCGGATTCTCCCCCCGCAACAGGCAGCGTCGCTGGCTGACGTCCTGCTGCTCAACATTCCGCGATCTGCGGCCGAGGCGCTGGTTGAGGAGTTCGGGGACTGGTCAGGCAAGGTTATTGTCGATCAGTCGTTCGCCTGGACAACGGGCGACGACGGGTACCCAACGCTGGAGTCATCGGTATCGGGCGCCGAGGTGATGCAGGAACTGTTGCCCGATAGTCTCGTTGTCGGTGCGCTGGTGCAGCCAGCGCGATGGCAGAAGCACGCGAAAGAAATCATCAATGCGCGAGGCCACGTGTATCTTGCGTCGGATTCGGCGGATGCAAAAGCTGCAGTTGCCGAGTTGTATACGCGCGCCGGGTTCCAAACAAACGATTTTGGTGGGTTGCGTATGTCCCGGATGCTGGAGCAGCTCCAGTTGATTCGGCTGGTCCCGTTGCTGCAGGGAGAGAGCTACGGACTGGATGTGGTCGTCACACCCGCGGACGAAAAGGGGGCGCAATGAAGACCGGCACCTGGCTTGCAGTTTTGATTATCGTTGCCGCTTGCGTCACGGCATTTGCGCCGGATTGCGCCGGGGCCAAGTCGATCAACTCGGAAGTGGGCGGGCCGATCCCGCTTGGTCACGGACGCGTATTTATCTACCGCTATGAAAAAGAAGGCTGGCATGTCAGGCCAGCCGTCAGGCTGAACGGGCAACCCGTCGAACGCATCAAGCCGCAAAGTTATTTCTGGCTTGATTTGCCGGCCGGCGCACACGAAATCTCTGCCGCGGCGAGAACGAATTTTGTGGCGCAACTGGATGTGGCCGCCGGCCAGAAATATTTCGTCAGAGTCGAACTCGATCAGAAGAGATCAACCTTGCGATTCAGGCCTGTTGAGGTTGCGCAGGCGAAGGCGATCGCGCAACTGAATCGCCTGGGCTACCAGGGTTTCGTGGGGATTGAGTCGGTCAACGAACACATCGTAATCCTGGGCGACGTCACGGCTGAGAGCGCGCTCGAGAGCAGGCTGTTGGCGACGGGTCGAGACGTTATTTCCGGCAATGATGGGATGAGTATGGAAGCTGTACAGAACGCGACCATCGTCTTCATCGTCGGAAAATGGCCCGATGTTGCGTCGACCATTGAAGGTCAGGAATGGATGGAAGGCAAAGTTGTCGTTGACCTTACAGAGCCGCGGTTTGAGTGGGGCGAGGGATCTCCTGAGACTTCCCTTTTCACGTCAGTGGCCGAAGAGATTCAACGCCTGTATCCGGGTGCGCAGGTTGTAAAGGCTATGCTCGATACCGCCGAGCGCTTGAATTCCAGCGAATCGGCAGCAGTCGCCAGGCCCGTTCCGGTGGCATCGGACTTCGCTATGGCCAAGCACCAGGCGGGTAGGACGCTGGCTCAGCTCGGGTTCGCGCCGGTTGATTTCGGGCCACTGAGATTTGCCCGCCAGATCGAGGTCTTGCAGGCTGTCCGGCGAATTCCCGAAACGGATGGCCGTTCAGAAGCCTGGGACGTGGCAATATCCCGTGACTGGCGCAGCAAGTGCTACGACGATGAGGAGTTCCGTACTGCAACAGTCGAACCAGGCAGCCTTGCGAAAATTGCGCGTCTTTACGGGGAGACTCAGGTAACCTGCTTTGAATTACTGGAAGACTGATCTATATGGCGATCACCATCGGAATCCTGGGAGTAGCGGCATGCGGTACGTAACGGCTTTGTTAGCAACATTGGTGCTTGGGGCGACGGCGCACGCAGGTGTGACGCTGGATCTTGTTCGCACCGACATGAACGGCAATGAAACGGAGCGGACGCATATCTCTTCCCAGGGCGGCAAGCTGCGCATGGATACCGACGGCGGGCAGTTCAGCTCGGACGTGTCGATGATTTTCCTGGGCGACCGTTTCCTGGTCGTCGATCACGACGAGAAGAGCTACATCATCATGGACGAGGCCATGCTCAACGAGGTTTCGGCAAAGATGAACGAAGCGATGAAGCAGATGGAAGCGCAGCTGGCGCAAATGCCGCCCGAGCAGCGTGCGATGGCCGAGCAGATGCTGAAGTCACAGATGCCGGGCTTGTCGGATGCGGAATCCGCGCCTGCCCTCAGGGTTGAGCCGGTCGGTCCCGGTGACTGGAACGGCACGTCGTGCACACGCTATGCCGTGTTCGAAGGGGAGGACAAATCGCAGGATGTATGTGCCGCACCGCTCAGCGAGGTAGATGGCTCGGAGGAAATGATGCAGGCCTTCATGGGCATGGCGAAATTTGTACAAAAACTCACGGAGTCGTTGCCAGGTCCGCTGGCGACGAGTATCTCGGCCAATCCAGGCGCCGTGATGGACCAGATCGACGGTTTCCCGGTTCACTCGGTCGAGTACAGTCGCGGCAACCCGTCGGCCGAGTCGCACGTGGATTCGATCCAGGAAGGGCCGCTCGACGATACGATGTTCGAGGCTCCCGCTGGGTACCGCCTGCAGGACCCGTTCGCAGGGCGTTAGATGCCCGGTTTCAGCATTGCTTCAGGTGGCGCGATTACCGTATAATCGCGCCCGAACCACGGGGTGGGATGTAGACACTCCGAGCCAGAGTCTTCGTGAGAAAAGGCCCCGACAAGGGGTTTTTTAATGCGAAAAGTAATGGGCCAATGGCCCATTTTTTGTTTTAGAACAATGAGTTAGGTGTTTCGATGACAGGTGATGAACTCGCCAGGCTGCTGGAGCCGACAATCGAAAGACTGGGATACGAACTGTGCGACCTGGAAGTGAAGGTGGGCGGCCGAAGCGGCGTGGTGCGGGTATTTATCGACCACCCGCATGGCATCAGCCTGGACGACTGCGAAAAGGTGAGCCTGGCGGTGAGCGCACTGCTCGATGTTGAAGACCCGTTGCCGGGCCAGTACAACCTCGAGGTGTCGTCGCCGGGGCTGGACAGGAAGTTGACAAAAGTTGAGCATTTTCAGCGATTTACAGGCGAAATCGTGAAAGTGCAGATGCGTTTCCCGATAGAGGGGCGCAAGCGATTTCGCGGCACCCTGGTGTCGTCGAATGACGAGAACATTGTGGTTGAAGTAGATGGCGAGCCGCACTCGTTGCCGATGGCGACGATAGACACGGCCCGCCTGGTGCCGGATAGCCCCTAGGGGCCGGCCGATTTGGAGTTTGAGGTAATGAGCAAAGAAATCCTGATGGTTGTCGACGCGGTTTCGAACGAGAAAGGCGTCGAGAAAGACATCGTTTTCGAGGCAATCGAAGCCGCGCTGGCGTCTGCAACACGCAGGAAGCACGGCGATGACATCGAAGTGCGTGTAGCTATCGATCGCGAAACGGGCGAGTACGATACGTTCCGCCGCTGGCTCGTGTTCGAGGACGACTCGACCGAGCTCGAGGTTCCGGATCGTGAGCTGCGCCTGATGGACGCAATCGACATCGACGAGAACGCCGAGGTTGGCGGCTACGTCGAAGTGCCGATGGAATCCGTGGACTTCGGTCGCATCGCGGCCCAGACAGCCAAGCAGGTCATTGTGCAGAAGGTGCGTGAGGCAGAACGCGAGCAGGTCGTCGAGGAATACCAGGAGCGCGAGGGCGAGCTGCTGTCGGGGCTGGTAAAGAGAGTCGATCGCAATGGTGTCTACATTGACCTTGGCGGCAACGCAGAAGGTTTCGTGCCGCGTGACCAGATGGTCCCGCGCGAGCCCGTGCGGCCGCAGGATCGTATCAAGGCGCTGCTGACCGAGGTTCGCTCGGAGCTGCGTGGCCCGCAGCTGTTCATGACCCGTACGTCGCCGCAGTTCCTGATCGAGCTGTTCAAGATCGAGGTTCCCGAGGTAGGCCAGGGCCTGATCGACATTCTCGGTGCCGCCCGTGACCCGGGTTTGCGTGCGAAAATCGCCGTCAGGAGTAACGACAACCGCATTGATGCCGTGGGAGCGTGCGTCGGTATGCGAGGTTCGCGCGTGCAGGCTGTTTCAAACGAGCTTGCCGGCGAGCGTGTTGACATCATCCTGTGGGACGACAACCCGGCGCAGTTCGTCGTGAACGCGATGTCGCCGGCCGAGGTTGTGTCGATTGTCGTGGATGAAGACGCACACAGCATGGATATCGCCGTGGACGAGGATAAGCTGTCACAGGCCATTGGCCGCGGCGGGCAGAATATCCGGCTCGCAAGTGAACTCTCGGGCTGGGAGCTGAATGTCATGACAGCTGCCGACGCTGAGGAGAAGAGTGAGTCCGAGATGCGCGAACTCATCGAGTTGTTCTCGAAGCAGCTCGACGTCGACGAGGAAGTGGCTCTCATTCTCGTACAGGAAGGCTTCTCGACGATCGAGGAAGTTGCCTACGTGCCGACGGCTGAACTAGTGGAAATTGAGGAATTCGACGAGGATATCGTCGAGGAATTGCGCAGTCGCGCCCGCGATGTATTGCTGACGCAGGCCATCGTGCAGGAAGAGAAAATGGACGAGGCAGAACCGGCCGAAGACCTCCTGAGCCTCGAAGGCATGGACAAGGGCCTGGCGTTCCTGCTGGCAAGCAAGGGGGTCGTGACCCGCGAGGATCTCGCGGAGCTGGCAACCGACGACTTGCTCGAGATTAACGAAATGGACCAGGAAGAAGCTGCGGCGCTGATCATGAAAGCGCGCGCGCACTGGTTCGAGGCGGAACAGCAGGCCTGAGCGCGACAGATGGCGGAGTTAAAGAATGGCTGATGTGACAGTTGAACAATTTGCTGAGGTCCTGAAGGTACCGGTCGAAAAGCTGCTTTCGCAGCTGGACGAGGCCGGCATCAAGGTTTCGGGCTCGGACGATACGATTAGTGACGATGCAAAGCTCGAGTTGCTGACGCACCTGCGTCGCAGCCACGGACAGGAAGAACCTGCCAAGGGCGATGCGGCGCCGAGGCGAATTACGCTCAAGCGCAAGTCGCAGTCGGAATTGAGGCTGTCCGGTGCGCAGGGGCGTTCCCGCACCGTCAACGTCGAAGTCCGCAAGAAGCGCACCTACATCAAGCGCGACGTCCTCGAGAAGAAGGCGCAGGAGGAACAGGAAGCCCTGGATCGCCAGCGCAAGGAAGAAGAGGAGCGCATCGAGGCCGAGAAGCTTGAGAAGGAACGTGCCAAGGCCGAAAAGGAAGAGGCTGCACGCAAGCAAGAGGAAGAGCGCCAGAAAGCGGAACAGGCGCGTCTCGATGCCGAGGAAGAAGCGCGCAAGCAGGCAGAACAGGCCGCAGCGGCTGCAGCGGAAGAAAAGGCACGGCTCGAAAAAGCCGAGGCCGATGCCCGTGCGCGTCGCACCAAGGAAAAGCCCAAGGGCAAGAAGGCACCCGAAACACGCTATGGCCGCAAGGAACTGCATGTTGCCGGAGACAAGAGCGGTCGCCGTAAGCGTAAAACGCCGGTCCGCCGTCGCCCGGTATCACTCAGTGGCGACTCGCAGCACGGGTTTGAAAGGCCGACGGCACCTGTGGTCCACGAGGTCGAGATTCCCGAGAGTATCGCGGTATCCGAACTGGCCAAACGCCTGGCCATCAAGGGCAACGAGGTCGTCAAGGTGCTGTTCAACATGGGCGCCATGGTCACGATCAACCAGGTCATCGACCAGGACACAGCGACGCTGGTCGTCGAAGAGCTTGGTCACATCGCCAAGCCCATCTCCGACGCCGACATCGACGAGAAACTGCTCGCTTCCGAAGTGCAGACCGAAGGCGACGAAGTCTCCCGTCCACCAGTCGTAACAATCATGGGTCACGTCGACCATGGCAAGACGTCGCTGCTCGACTACATTCGCCGCACGCATGTCGCGGCGGACGAAGCGGGCGGCATCACGCAGCACATCGGCGCGTACTCGGTGAAAACCGACAAGGGCAAGGTGACATTCCTGGATACGCCGGGCCACGCGGCCTTCACGGCAATGCGTGCACGCGGTGCGCAGGCAACGGACATCGTGGTACTCGTGGTCGCGGCCGACGACGGCGTCATGCCGCAGACGATCGAGGCTATCGAGCACTCGAAAGCCGCAGACGTGCCCCTGGTAGTGGCCGTGAACAAGATCGATCGTGAGAACGCGGATCCCGAGCGCGTTCGCAACGAGTTGTCCAAGTACGAAGTCATTCCGGAGGAATGGGGTGGCGAACAGCTGTTCGTGAACGTCTCGGCGCAGACCGGTGAAGGCGTCGACAAGCTGCTTGAATCCATTCTTCTGCAGGCTGAACTGATGGACCTCAAGGCCGTTGCCGATGGTCCTGCACAGGGTCTCGTTATTGAGTCGAGCCTCGAGAAGGGCCGGGGCGCGGTTGCGACGCTGCTGGTGCAGCAGGGTACGCTGAAGCAGGGCGATATGATTATCGCCGGGGAAGAGTACGGCCGTATTCGCAACATGTTTGACGAGTCCCAGAAGTCGATCAAGAAAGCCGGCCCGTCGAGCCCGGCTGTCGTGCTTGGCTTGTCGAAGACGCCAAGTGCCGGTGACGACTTTTTGGTCGTCAAGAACGAGCGCAAGGCCCGTGAAGTTGCCGAATTCCGCCAGACGAAGACGCGCGACGCCAAGCTGGCCTCACAGCAGGCGTCAAAGCTCGAAGACATGTTCAGCCAGATGGCCGAGGGCGAAGTCGAGTCCGTGTCTGTCATCATCAAATCGGATGTGCATGGCAGCGCCGAAGCATTGCGTGACGCACTGACCAATCTGTCGACCGATGAGGTCAAGGTCAAGGTCCTGAGTTCGGGTGTGGGCGGCATCACCGAGACCGATGCCACCCTGGCGGCCGCGTCCAACGCCGTCATTATCGGCTTCAATGTCCGTGCCGATGCAGCTGCGCGCACGGCGATCAAGGAATCGGGCGTTGACGTTCGCTACTACAGCATCATCTACGAAGCCATCGATGACGTGAAGGCGGCGCTGAGTGGCCTGCTGACACCGGAGATTCGTGAGCAGATCATCGGCCTGGCCGAGGTCAAGGAAGTGTTCTCGTCACCGAAGCTGGGCGACATTGCCGGCTGCATTGTTACCGAAGGCTCTGTGAAGCGTCATAACCCGATACGCGTGCTGCGCGACAACGTCGTGATTTACGAGGGCGAGCTCGAGTCGTTGCGCCGCTTCAAGGACGACGTCAACGAGGTCAAATCGGGCACCGAGTGCGGCATCGGCGTCAAGAACTACGACAACGTGCAGATCGGCGACCAGATCGAGTGCTACGAGCGCGTCGAAGTCGCCCGTACGCTGGACTGATGCCTCGCGAATTTGCACGTCACCAGCGTCTCGGTGCGCAGATACTGCGCGTCCTGAGCGAGTTGCTGCGATTCGAAACCAAGGACCCGCGACTGCAGGGGGTTTCCCTGACAGCCGTGGATCTGTCGCGCGACCTCAGCGTTGCGCGCGTGTATTTCAGCCTGCTCAACCCGGACGACAGTCCGGAGCCGGCACTCGAGGGTCTCGGCAAGGCGGCGGGGTTCCTGCGCCGCAAACTGGGCAGTGCAATCCAGGTTCGGCACGTGCCCGAACTGCGGTTCATCCACGATGACAGTGCCGAAGAAGGCATGCGAATCAGTGAGCTAATCGATGGGGCGCTTCGAGACAGTTGACGGTTTGTTGCTCCTGAACAAGCCGGCCGGGCTGACGTCCAACCAGGCGTTGCAGCGCGTACGGCGATTGCTCAGGGCGAAGAAGGCCGGCCACACGGGCAGCCTCGATCCGGCGGCGACGGGCATGTTGCCGCTGTGTTTCGGGGAGGCGACCAAGGTCTGTGCCTTTCTGCTCGATGCCGACAAGACCTACAGGGTGACGGCGCGGCTGGGCACGGCGACCGATACCGGCGATGCCGACGGCAAGCAGATTGCATCTGCCGAGGTGCCGGCGCTGAGCGCCGATGAATGGGGTGGCATCCTCGAGGGATTCCTGGGACAGAGCACCCAGGTGCCGCCGATGTACTCGGCGCTGAAGAAAGAGGGCAAACGCCTGTACGAGCTGGCCCGCAAGGGCGAGGTCGTCGAGCGTGAACCGCGCCCGATCCGCATCGACGAGATCGAGCTGCTCGAGGCGGCCGGCAAACGGCTCGTTTTCCGGGTGACGTGCTCCAAGGGCACCTATGTCCGCAGCCTGGTCGAGGATATTGCCGGTAAAGCCGGCACCGTGGCGCATACGGCGCGGCTGCATCGCGAGGCAGTCGGCACGTTCAAGGCCGCCGATATGCTGGATTTGGGCAATCTCGACGCCGTGAGTGACGTCTCGGCGGACGAGGTGAAGGAACGGCTGTTGCCGCCGGATATGGCGTTGGAGGCGTTTCCAGCCGTCGTGCTGGACGAGGCAGGCAGCGCCAGGTTCTCGTCAGGACAGGAAATTCCGGCGCCGCAGGAGGCCCCGGAGGGCCTGGTCCGCGTGTATGGCGCGGCGAATGAGTTCCACGGGGTTGGCGAGCTGTTGAAGGGCGGCAGACTGGCCCCGAAACGGGTTTTCAGGACGAGCGAAAAAAACTCGTAGATATTTGATTTTTGACTGTTAATCGGCCGATCGAACCGCTAGAATGCGCGCTCCGAAAAAGGGCCAAAGATAGAGAAGGTTGCATTGCTGTCTGCACGTATTGCAGAACTCACCGAGCACTTCGGTGAGCACAAAAAAGATCACCACAGTCGTCAGGGTCTGTTGAGGATGGTCAACAAGCGGCGCAAGCTGCTGGACTACCTCAAAGCCAAGGACCAGGACCGCTACCGCGAGCTGATTTCCCGGCTCGGTCTCCGTCGCTAAGCGACGGGTCGCATCGGCAATGACTTATTGACAGGCTGCTCCCGCCCGGGACGCGGCCTGCTTTTGCCGTCCAGAATTAATCAAACAGAGAAAAGAAAGTGAATTCAGTAAAGAAATCGTTCCAGTATGGGGAACACGTTGTCACTATCGAAACCGGTGCGATAGCACGCCAGGCCGATGGTGCCGTTTTGGTCGACATGGCCGAGACGCAGGTGCTTGTTACGGCAGTTGGCCGCAAAGAAGCAGATCCGGGCCGGGACTTCTTCCCGCTCACCGTGAATTACCAGGAAAAGACCTATGCCGCGGGCAAGATCCCGGGTGGGTTTTTCAAGCGCGAAGGGCGCCCGAGCGAGAAAGAAGTTCTCGTTTGCCGCCTGATCGATCGCCCGATTCGTCCGTTGTTCCCGAAGGGATTTACGAACGAGGTGCAGGTCATCGCCAATGTCGTATCGCTGAATCCGGATGTCGATCCCGACATTCCGGCATTAATCGGTGCGTCGGCCGCACTGGCTATCTCGGGCATGCCGTTTGCGGGCCCGATTGGCGCGGCGAAAGTCGGCTACTCCGACGGCAACTACACACTGAACCCGGGTGCAACCTCCCTCGAGAATTCGTCACTGGAGCTGGTAGTCGCTGGTACCAAGGACGCTGTCCTCATGGTTGAGTCTGAGGCTGATTGCCTTGCTGAAGATGTCATGCTCGGCGCCGTTATGTTCGGACACGAGCAGATGCAGGTCGCCATTGACGCGATCAACGAACTGGCCGCTGAAGTTGCCAAGCCCGCCTGGGACTGGGCTGCACCGGAAGAGGACACTGACCTGACGGCTGCAGTCACCGCGCAGGCCGGTGAGGCCATGACGGCGGCCTACCAGATCGCCGACAAGCAGGATCGCCAGGCTGCCGTAGCAGAAGCCAAAGCAGCGGCTGTTGAGGCGATTGCTGGGCCTGAAGACTCGCAGTGGTCTGCTGAAGACGTCAGCGGCGCTCTGTATAAGCTCGAAAAGAACACAGTTCGCAGCCGCGTCGTAGCTGGTGAGCCGCGTATCGACGGCCGTGACCAGAAGACGGTTCGCCCGATCGACGTCAAGGTTGGTGTTCTGCCACGCGCCCACGGTTCAGCCGTGTTTACACGTGGTGAGACCCAGGCAATCGTCGCCACGACGCTGGGTACGGGCCGCGACGCGCAGATCATCGACGCGATCGAAGGCGAGCGCAAAGAAAACTTCATGCTGCATTACAACTTCCCGCCGTTTTGTGTGGGTGAGACCGGGTTTGTCGGTTCACCGAAGCGTCGCGAAATTGGACACGGCAAACTTGCCAAGCGCGGTATCCAGGCAGTGATGCCCAACTTTGATGATTTCGGCTACGTCATTCGCGTCGTGTCTGAAATCACTGAGTCGAACGGTTCCAGCTCGATGGCTTCGGTCTGTGGCACGAGCCTGTCGCTGATGGACGCTGGTGTGCCGATCAAGGCACCTGTTGCGGGTGTCGCCATGGGTCTTGTGAAGGAAGGCGACGATTACGCGGTCCTGACCGATATCCTGGGCGACGAAGATCACCTCGGCGACATGGACTTCAAGGTGGCCGGTACTGACAGCGGCGTGACTGCTCTGCAGATGGACATCAAGATCCAGGGCATCACGCGCGAAATTATGGACAAGGCGCTCGACCAGGCGCGCGACGCACGGCTGCACATCCTCGGAGAGATGAACAAGGTTATCAGCGAGCCGCGCGACGAGATGTCTGAGTGGGCACCGTCAATTATCGCGTTCAAGATCGACCCCGAGAAGATTCGCGACGTCATCGGCAAGGGCGGTTCTGTGATCCGCGCCATGACCGAGGAGACAGGTGCGACGATCGATATCGACCAGGACGGTACGGTACGTATCGCGTCGGTCGACGGCGCCTCAGGCAAAGAGGCCCAGCGTCGAATCGAGCTGATCACGGCAGACGTCGAAGTAGGGCGCGTTTACGAGGGCAAGGTTGTACGCCTGATGGACTTTGGCGCCTTCGTTACGATCCTGCCGGGCAAGGATGGCCTCGTGCACATTTCGCAGATCTCGAACGAGCGTGTCGAAAAGGTCAGCGACAAGCTGGCCGAGGGCGACGTCGTCAAGGTGAAGGTGCTCGAGGTTGACCGCCAGGGTCGTGTTCGATTGTCAATGAAGGAAGTCGAAGCCGCCTAATCTCTGCTGGGGTCAGAGCCCTGGGGCTCTGACCCCAATTGATGGGAAAGAAACTCGATCACACGCCGTGGCAGGTAGAATTTCGGCCGCCACGGCGTACCTCCCTCTATAAAGCCGACGTGTCCACCGTGTGTGGACGCTTCTATCTGCACGTGCTCCGACAGCTGCGACGCGTCCGGGATAACCTCTGGTGTCATGAACGGGTCATCGAGAGCGTTGATAATAAGCGTTGGCAGCTGGATCTGATCGAGAAAGCTGCCTGAGCTGCACTTGTCGTAGTAGTCGTTCATACCTTCAAAGCCGTGCAGCGGGGCCGTGATGGCGTCGTCGAACTCGGCAAAGGTCGCGGCATTCATAGTCCGGTCCCAGTCGAAAGCGGCCGTGTCGCGATTAAATTTGTGGCGTACCGACTCCTTCATGCTTTTTAGAAGGTATCGCTGATAAACCCTTGAAAAACCTTTATTTAATGCGTCTGCACAAAGGTGCAAATTAAGGGGCACACACACGGCGACGGCGCCTTTCAGGGGCGAATCCAGGCCCACTTCGCCGAGGTATTTGAGCAGCACGTTGCCGCCGAGTGAGTAACCGGCTGCAACGATCGGGCCGCTCGTGTCGACGATCGTGCGCAGAAAATGCCGAATATCGCCGGTTTCACCCGCGTGATAGCGCCGCGGAAGACGGTTGCGGTAGTCGCCGCAGTCCCTGAAATGCAGCACGCAGCAGCGCCAGCTTGCACGAGCGGCCGCATTCATCAGCATGCGCGCATACGACGATTGCGCCGAGCTTTCGAGGCCATGAAGGATGACGAGGGTCGGTGCGTCAGCAGGTAGCGGCACCTCGGGGATGAGCCAGTCCACGACCGTGGCATCGCCGTCTGGCAGTTCCAGTACCTCCCGCTCGACTTTGGGTATTTGCGGCCAGGCCCAGGGCATCGAAGGCAGGATGGTCTGCAAATGGCGGTGTTTCAGCCACCCGGCCGGCCTGAATTCGCTCTGGATGATGCGATTGTCGTTCGTTTCGCTGCTCATATCACAGACAAAAAAATGGCCCCCCGCTTGCGCAGGGGGCCTGCCATGGAGTTTAAAACCCCTTCAGGCTGTGCAACAGGGGGCGGGGGAGCGTATCCCCGTTGCACTCCCCAAGGTAGGACTTCTAAGGCCCTGATGTCAAGGAATTTTCAGTATCTTCGTTAACCACCGGGACAACTTTCCGATGGCGTCGAATTATGTCGATGAGGAAATCCTGGCTGATCAGGGCCTCGCCATTTTGCTCCTGCTCACTGATGACCTGCAGCAAGATCGAACGAGTGATGTCGTTGCCGCTCTTCTTGTCGATGACGACGACATCCTGCTCGTTCTGAACCAGGTCACAGATGTCTGAAAGCGTCACATAACGGCTTTCCTGCGTGTCGTAGAGGCGGCGATTGGGGTACTTCCTGATCATTCTCGTCATGGGCGCTTACCTTAGCCGATTTTCCGGGGTTGGGATATCCGTCATTCCGGTGAGCACTTCGATATCCCAGTTTTCAGCCGCCCACTGCCAGACGTCCTGCAATGTGGCAGTTTTCAGCTCATCAGGTGGCTCCTGGCGGAGCATTTCGAGCGCCGAAACCAGCACGTCTGCCGGGTCATCCAGCGGGATCGGCGGGGCGCCGTGGCTCTTACTCAGTTTCTGGCCGCGTTCGTTGATGGCCACCGGCAGGTGACAATAGCCAGGTGTCGAGTAGCCGAGCAAACGTTGCAGCCAGATCTGGCGTGGCGTGGAATCCATCAGATCGATGCCGCGAACGACATCCGTTATCCCCTGCAGCTCATCGTCGACCACAACAGCCAGCTGGTAGGCAATGAGCCCGTCCCGCCGCAGGACGACAAAGTCACCGGACTCAACCTCGAGATTCTGCGACTGCAGGCCCTGCAGACAGTCAGCGAACTGCACCGGCGTGGTGTCGGGCGAGAGCTCGGCGCGAGCAGCCGCAGGGGTAAGCCATCCCGGCGTCTGCAAGTACCTGGATCGCCGCTTCGTGCGCGTCGCGGCTCGCGCTCTGGAACGTGACCGGGCCGTCCCATTCGAACCCATACGTCTCCAGCCCCCTAATAATCTCGTCGGTCGCGCCGGGCTGTTCCCTGGGTGGGTCAATGTCTTCTATACGCACGAGCCACTGACCGCCATGGCTGCGAGCCTCAAGGAAGCTCGCAACCGCGGTCAGTAATGAACCGAGGTGCAGTGGCCCGGTTGGCGACGGTGCAAACCGACCAATGTAAGAAGTGGAGCGGGTCGAACTAGCGGTAGCGATCGTCCCGATCTCGGAACTGACGTTCCGCGAGCTCTCGCCGTTCCTGCGCCTCGAGGCACAGTGTCGCTACCGGACGAGCTTCGAGCCTCTTCAGGCCGATCTCTTCGCCGGTCTCGTCGCAATAACCGTAGGACCCTTCGTCGATGCGAGCCAGCGCCGAATCGATCTTGCGCAGCAGCTTGCGTTCGCGGTCGCGGGTGCGCAACTCCAGGCCGAATTCCGATTCCTGCGTAGCACGGTCATTCGGATCGGGGAAGTTCGCCGCTTCGTCCTGCATGTGATGCACGGTGCGATCAACCTCGAACATCAGTTCCCGCTTCCAGGCGCTCAGAATATTCTGGAAGTGCTCGAGCTGAGCATCGCTCATGTATTCCTCGCCGCGTTTGGGCTTGTAGGGCTCGATGCCGTGAATGGGCCCGGAAAGCACATCGCCACGTGAACGCGCCCGCCGTGCAGGTGCCTTCTTCGCGACCTTCTTCCGGGCAGGAGCTTTCTTTCTGCTCGCGGTCTTCTTGCGCGACGCGGCCTTTTTCTTGCTGGCCTTCTTGGCGACTT
>JARRLQ010000076.1:0-9381 GCA_037386905.1 Woeseiaceae bacterium | reverse complement strand
GGTGGCGCAAGGGCTTGCATTCGCGGCCGCGTTGCAGATCGTGCCCGTGTCGTCGATGGCCGCGGTTGCAGCGCGGGTCATGTCCAACGAGGGCGCGGACGAGGTTGTTGTTGCCCAGGACGCGCACATGCAGCAGGTGTATCTCGGCATTTATGTGCCGGGTGACGATGGCCAGCCTGAGGAAAAGATGCCCGAGCGACTGCACGACCTTGCTGTCATTGAGGATCTCGACCCTGATGGTGCCTCGGGCCGGATTGCGGCCGGTTTCGGCTGGCAGCGCTACCCGGAGTTGCTGGTCGCCAATCGCGACCGCGTGACAGCTGTGTCCGGGCTCCTGCATCCACACGCCAGCGATCTGCTGCCGCCTGGCGCGGCGGCTTATGCGGCAGGCGAAGCTGTCGCACCGCAGGACGTCGTTCCGGCCTACCTGCGCCAGAAGGTCGCCGAGAAACCCGGCCATTCGCCGTAACAGAACTGTAATATAGTGTTGCTGTAATCGCGCACTGTTATGACAGCAAACAAAATACTGGTTGTCGAAGACGAAACCCCGATCCGTGAGATGATCGTGTTCCATCTATCGCGTGCAGGTTACGAAACCCTCGAAGCAGGCGATTGCCGCGCTGCCCGGCGACTGCTCGCCGATGAAAGGCCGGACCTGGCCCTGATCGACTGGATGCTGCCGGACATGAGCGGGCTGGAACTGACGCGTATGCTCAAACGCGACAAGGAGAATGATGACCTGGCAATCATCATGCTGACTGCGCGTGCTGACGAATATGACAAGGTAGCCGGCCTCGACAGCGGGGCCGACGACTACATCACCAAGCCATTTTCACCGCGGGAACTCGTCGCGCGAATCCAGGCAGTGCTGCGTCGGGCAGGAGCCGACAATGATGAGACGGTCAGTTCGGGAGTGCTGTCGCTGGATACCGCCGGTCACCGCGTCAGCGCCAACGGTACCGAGATTCGCCTGGGACCGACCGAATACCGGCTGCTGAAATTCCTCATGACGCATCCGGATCGGGTATACAGTCGCTCGCAACTGCTGGACCGTGTCTGGGGGGCAAATGTCTATGTCGAGGAAAGGACAGTCGACGTGCATGTTCGTCGCTTGCGCAAGGCGCTGGCTGCGGAGGCCGCAGACGACTATATTCAAACCGTGCGCGGAGCCGGATACCGCTTTTCGCGTCGTGGAACCTAGTTGCTTGGATCAGGCCGAAAATTTGTCGCAGGACTGCTCGTATTTCTCGCGGCCGGCGCCCTTGTCGGCTGGCTGTACGGCAAGCCGTTGCTCGGATTTCTGTTAGCTGCCTTGCTCGCCCTGGTATGGCAGGTGCGGCAATTGCTGACATTCAACCGCGCCCTGTACACGGGTGATTTCGATGCGTTCCGTTATGGTGAAGGTATCTGGCAGCAGATATTCTCGCGATTCAGTTACGAGCATGAGCGTGGCGCGCGTTACAAGCGGCTGCACCGCCAGGTTCTCAAAGAAATCCGCAAATCGACGAATGCAATGCCGGACGGCGCGGTCATCCTTGACGACGCGAACGAGATTGCGATTTGCAACCGTGCGGCCAAGACCCTGGCCGGGCTCAAACGTAAGAAGGACCGTGGGCAGCGCGTGGACAATATCCTGCGCGACCCCGACCTGACGAAGCTGCTTGAATCAAACGACGCAACTCAGACTGTTGATATTCCATCTCCTGTCAGAGATGGGGACTGGCTGAATTGCCGTGTCGTGCCCTACGGCGGCAACCAGAAATTGTTGCTGCTGCGCGATGTTACCGAGCGCATCGTGCTGAACCGCATGCGGCGCGATTTCGTCGCCAATGCGTCTCATGAGCTGCGCTCGCCGCTGACGGTAATGTCCGGCTATCTCGATACGATGGCCGAGGATGAGTCACTGGCGTCCACCTGGGCTCAACCCGTTCGCCAGATGCAGGAGCAGGCGAAGCGCATGACGAAGATCGTAGCGGAATTGCTCGAATTATCCCGTCTTGAAGGGTCGGGCAGGGCCGGCACGGATGAAGCGGTCGATGTCAGCGCTTTGCTGGCGAGTGCGCGCAAAGCCTATGCTGGCCAGGCCGGCGTGCCAAACATCGATATGGACATCCAATCGGCCGCTCAACTTCGGGGAGACAGAGGCGAAATCGAGTCTGTCATCACTAATTTGTTGTCGAATGCGATTCGGCACACGCCTGCCGACGGCAGCATTACTCTGGGCTGGCACTCGGGTCCTGGCGGGGCTGACCTGGTAGTTTCGGACACGGGCGAGGGAATCGCCGAGGAGCATATTCCGCGTCTTACCGAGCGCTTCTTCCGCGTCGACCGGGGTCGCGCCAGGGAGGACGGCGGTGTCGGCCTCGGCCTTGCCATCGTCAAGCATGTGCTGGGACGCCACGAAGCCGGGTTAAATGTTGAAAGTGAGCCCGGAGCCGGAAGCGAATTCCGCTGTCATTTTCCCGCCGAACGTGTCGTCGTCGAGCCGCCAATTCCGCTCGCGGGTGGCGGCCATTCCTGAAAGAAAACCCTAATTAAATCAATGCACTGAGACTTTCGCGGCACTGTCACAAAAGTGCAATATTTCTGTCACTGAAGCGACACACAGTGTCTGTAACTTGCCGCTAACACAACAGTAACAACGGGCTTACAAACCATGAAACGACTGCTTTCCCTGATGGTGGCTGCGTCCATCATTACGACACCGGCTGCCTTCGCAGCGGTCAGCGACGAGGATTTTGCCGACTTGCGTGCCCAACTGGCCGCGGTATCGGCCCGGCTCGAGGAGCTCGCCGAGGAAAATGCCAGGCTAAAGGCTGCGCAGGAAGAATCAGCCACCGCGATCAGTGCGGTCGAAACGACCGTTGCCGACTTGCCCGCCACGAGTGGAGGCGCGAGCTGGTCAGACCGTGTCAGGCTGGACGGCGACTTCCGCTACCGATATGAGCGTATCGATCCGGAGGGCAGCGATACACGCCGCCGCAACCGCATCCGCGCGCGCTTTAACGTGAAGGCCGATATCAGTGACGATATCGAGGTCGGCTTCGGCCTCGCGACTGGCGGTGATGATCCCGTTTCCACGAACCAGACACTGGGTGGCGGTGGTTCGACCAAAGGCGTCGGCCTGAATCTCGCCTATGTTGACTGGGAAGCGACGGATGGTCTGCACCTCATTGCCGGCAAGTTCAAGAACCCGCTGACACGTGTCGGTGGTCAGCCGCTCACCTGGGATGGTGACTGGACACCCGAAGGTCTTGCTGTGAAATACAAGCGCGACTGGTTCTTCGTCAACGGCATCGGCACGTTCCTCGAGAGCGACAGCCGCAACAGCAACGACAATTTCACGTGGGGCGGCCAGTTCGGCGGCTCCACCAGCTTCGGTGGCGTCAAGTTGACGGGCGGCGTCGGCTACTACTCGATCCCGACCAAGGGTGAGACCACGACGTTTGGGGACCCGACCGATCCCGGTGACTTCTTTGGCAATACGGCCCTGGAAGCCGGCGGTCTGCCTTGTGGTACGACGCCGGACGCCGAGTGTGTATACGTCTATGACTATGAGCTGACCCAGGTATTTGCCGAGGCCGCATTCGATGTCGGCGAGTGGCCCATGCTGGTGTTCATGGACTACGTCAACAACAGCGACGCCTCCGACAATGATACGGGCTGGATGCTGGGCACGAAGATCGGTCAGGCGAAGGACCGCGGCCAGATGCAGTTCACCTACTACTATGCTGACAAGGAAGCGGACTCGATGCTTGGTCTCATCACTGACTCGGATTTCGGCGGTGGTGGAACCGACTCCAAGGGCCACTGGCTGCAATTCAACTACGGCATCAACAAGAGCTGGACGATCGGCGCCCAGTATTTCATCAACGAAGTAAACCTCGCGTCAGGCAGCAAGAGCGACTACAACCGCTTGATGATCGACATGCAGTGGAAATGGAAGTAGGCTCCACACTGCTTGCCCGGGTAGAGAATCGTTATGGAAGCTTCTGACCTTACTGACCACATTTCGCGTCGTTTTAACAAGGATATAGAGGACCTGCGAAGCAACGTCCTTGCCATGGGCGGCGTTGTGGAGGCCCAACTGGCACGCGCTATTTCGGCCATCGTCAGTGGCGACAGCGCACTCGGCCTGAAGGTGGCCGAAGACGACTACAAGGTCAACGAACTCGAGGTCAGCATTGACGAAGAGTGCAGCCGGATACTTGCGACGCGGGCCCCGGCTGCCGGTGACCTGCGGCTGATTGTTGCGATCATCAAGACGATCACGGACCTCGAGCGCATCGGCGACGAGGCAGAGAAAATTGGCTTCCTTGCGTCCAGGCTCGCCGGCATGGATCGGCCGTCAGATTCTTATCGCGAACTGAAGACACTCGGCACGCACGTGTCGCACATGCTGCGCGATGCCATGAACGCATTCGCGCGTCTGGATGTGGATGAGGCTTTCGAGGTCGTGCGTGAAGACGAGGATGTCGACCAGGAGTACAACGCCATCCAGCGTCAGTGCATCACGTTCATGATGGAAGACCCGCGAAGTATCAAGCGCGTCATGAATGTGACCTGGGCAGCCCGGTCGCTCGAGCGCATCGGCGACCATGCCAAGAACATCTGCGAGTACGTGATCTATATGGTACGCGGCAGGGATGTCCGTCATACTGGTATTTCGGACGCCTCTGAATTGAATTCTGAATAGATCGCGATGACCTTACCCGGACGACGCGTCCTCAATTTCGCGGGCTTTGCCATGTGCGCGGGATTGATGGGCTTTGCACTGTATGCGCAGCATGTCCTGCTGCTGGATCCCTGTCCTTTGTGCGTGCTGCAGCGCGTTGCAACGATTTCGCTGGGTCTCGTATTCCTGGTAGCGGCGCTGCATCACCCTTCCGGATGGGGGCGCTACGTCTACGTTATCCTGATCTTCCTCGCTGCAGGCGACGGCGCGGCGGTTGCAGGCTGGCATTGGCACCTGCAAAACCTGCCACCGAGCGAGGTTCCGGCCTGCGGACCGGGTCTCGACTACATGCTCGAAAACTTCCCGTTTTCCCAGGTCATGCAAATGGTCTTCAAGGGATCTGGGGAGTGCGCGGAAGTTGTCTGGAACTTCCTCGGCCTGTCGATGCCGGCGTGGGTATTCATCTGGATGGTCGGCCTTGGTGGCGCGGGCATCTGGAACCAGCTCAGAAAACCGCAATAATAAGGCTGCAGCAGCGCTCCTACAGGAGCATCAATTCCATAATGCGACGATACATTGACGTCAATGAAATGACGTCGTCGATACGGACGTGCTCGTTGACCTTGTGAATGGAAGCATTGACCGGGCCGAGTTCCACAACATCGGCGCCGGCCGGTGAAATAAAGCGTCCGTCCGAGGTGCCGCCGCCCGTGGAAAGTTCCGGCTTCTCACCCGTCTGTTCCTCAACGGCCTGGCTGACTGCCTCAATCAGCCGGCCCGGTTCCGTCAGGAACGGCTCGCCGGACAGGTGCCAGTCGAGTTCGTAATCGATGTCGTGGGAGTCGAAAATTGAATGCACCTTTTGTTTAAGCCCGTGATGATCCCACTCCGTCGAGTATCGAAAGTTGAATCGGGCGTTGAGTTCCCCCGGGGTCACGTTCGGGAAACCAAGGCCGGCGCGAATATCGACTACCTGGAAGCTGGTGGGCGGGAAGAACTCGTTACCGGCGTCCCAATTTGTCGCATACATGTCGGCCAGCACCGGTGCAAACCGGCCGATCGGATTTTCGGCGAGCTGCGGGTAGGCGACATGTCCCTGGACACCGCGCACGGTCAGCATGCCGCTCAATGACCCACGCCTGCCAACGCGAACGATATCGCCCAGCCGCGACTGACTCGACGGCTCGCCCAGAACGCACCAGTCAATATGTTCCTTGCGCGCTTGCAGCGCCTCGATGACCTTGAGCGTGCCATCGCGCGCGCGGCCTTCTTCGTCGCTCGTGATCAGCAGCGCCAGGCTGCCCTTGTGGTCCGGGTGTTCTCCGAGGAACTCCTCCAGCGCGACGATCATCGCCGCGAGGCCGCTCTTCATATCGGCTGAGCCGCGGCCGTACAGCAGGTTGCCCCTGATCTCGGGCACGAACGGATCGGTGTCCCATTCTTCGGCTGGACCCGGCGGAACGACGTCTGTATGCCCGGCAAGGCAAAGGACCGGCCCCGAGCTACCCCGGCGTGCCCAGAGATTGGTCACGTCGCCGAACTGCATCGTCTCGCACTTGAAGCCAAGGGCCTCGAGGCGAGCGGCAAGCACCTGCTGGCACCCGGCGTCGTCGGGCGTCACCGACGGACGTTTGACGAGCGCTTGCAGCAATTCGATGGACGGGTGTGAATCCGGTGCTGACATCAGTTCTTATAATCCATTATAAACTTATGAAAATAAAGGAAAAATATACAAAAAACCTGCGCGCCTATCAGACCACTATCCCGCGTCCTTTGCAACAATTCGGTAACAATTCGCCGCTAAGCTTGTCGCCGTATTCCAATCCATTCTGGAGAGCTAGAGTGACTAAAAGAAGCACAGCACTGGTAGTGCTTGCAAGCGCCGTCATTGCGACCGGTTTTTCGACCACGGCTAACGCCCAGGCAAACCGTGACTACATATACATTGTCGGTTCTTCGACCGTGTACCCGTTTTCCACCGTTGTTGCCGAGCGCTTCGGGCGCAGCACCGAGTTCAAGACGCCGAAAGTCGAGTCGACAGGCTCGGGCGGCGGTCTGAAACTGTTCTGCGACGGGGTCGGCGTGGACCACCCGGACATTACCAACGCATCACGTGCGATCAAGCAGTCGGAAGTTGACACTTGCGCGGCGAACGGTGTCACCGACATCGTCGAGGTGAAGATCGGCTACGACGGAATCGTTATCGCCAACGCCATAGGCGGCGAGGAAGTCTCACTGTCACGTACCGACATTTTCCTGGCTCTGGCGAAAGAGGTTCCTGGAGATGCCGATGGCGAACTCATCGAGAACCCGCACAAGACCTGGGCGGATGTGAACCCGGAGTTGCCGGATATTCGCATTGAAGTGCTCGGCCCGCCGCCGACTTCCGGCACCCGCGACGCGTTTGTCGAGCTGGCGATGGAGGGCGGCTGCAAGACGGTCCCCTGGATCAAGGCCCTCAAGAGCGCCGACGGCAACAGCTACAAGTCAATCTGCCATACGATTCGTGAAGATGGCGCGTTTGTTGAGGCTGGCGAGAACGACAACCTGATCGTGCAGAAGCTCGAGGCCAATCCGAATGCATTCGGTATTTTTGGATTCAGCTTCCTTGATCAGAATTCCGAGAAGGTCAAGGGGGCGAGGGTTGACGGTGTCGCACCGACCTTTGATGCCATTGCCGACGGCCAGTACCCTGTGTCGCGGCCGTTGTACTTCTATGTCAAGAAGGCACACGTGGACGTCATTCCGGGTCTGCGCGGATTCCTTCGCGAGTTCACATCAGAACGCGCCTGGGGCGATGAGGGCTACCTGTCAGACCGTGGCCTGATACCGATGCCGGAAGAAGAGCGCGGTGAGATCGCGGCAAATGTTCGTGATCTCACGCCGCTGTCTGTGGCGAGCCGGTAGGTTGCAGCAGGATGACGCCAGGCGGCGGTCTGCCAAGGGCCGCCGCCTTCTTTTCAGCCGTCGAGGCCCACAAGAAACGTGCAAAATACAACGCTAATCCTGATTCTCGGCGCAATGGCCGTCGCAGCGTTCTACATTGGTCGCGGCCGTTCCATCGCGCTGGTCGGCGGGCCGCAGCACGGCACGCAACTGCACTCGCTACCCGGTTATTACGGTTATTTCACGGCGATCTGGTGTTTGCTGCCGGCGCTCGCGGTGCTGCTGCTATGGGTCATGCTAGAACCGCGCGTAATCGTCGCGCTGGTTGTACAGGGGTTGCCGGATACAGAACAGGCGCTGTCCCCGGGGCAACTCGATCTGCTGATCAACAATATCCAGAATCTCGCGGCAGGCGACGCAGTCAGCGGTGAGGTTGACGCAGTTCTCAGCGATGCGGCGGCAAGATTCAACGAATATTCGGCCCTGAGCCATCGCATACTTGCCGTCCTGACGCTCGGCCTCGCGGGCCTCGGTGGCGCCATTGCCTGGCGCCGCATTCGGCCGGATTTGCGTGCCCGAAATCGCGTCGAGCACATCGTGCTGCTGGCGCTCATCGCTGCATCGAGTATCGCCATCTTTACAACGATCGGCATTGTGCTGTCGGTCGTGTTCGAGGCGATTCGTTTTTTCCAGGAGGTGTCCGTCTCCGAGTTCCTGTTCGGCCTGACCTGGAGCCCGCAGACCGCGATTCGTGCGGACCAGGTGGGATCGTCGGGCAGCTTCGGCGCGGTGCCTCTGTTTACAGGCACACTGCTGATCACGCTTATTGCGATGTTTGTTGCTGTCCCTGTCGGCCTGATGACGGCTATCTATCTTGCGGAGTACTCATCGAACCGGGTACGCGGGATTGCCAAACCGCTGCTCGAGGTTCTCGCGGGCATCCCGACAGTTGTGTACGGCTTCTTCGCCGCATTGACCGTGGCGCCGTGGGTGCGACGAACCGGCGAATCACTGGGGTTCGAGGTTGCTTCAGAAAGCGCACTGGCTGCGGGGCTGGTGATGGGCATCATGATAATTCCGCTCGTTTCGTCCTTGTCGGATGATGCGATCAACGCAGTTCCGAGCGCCATGCGTGACGGTGCACTCGGGCTGGGTTCGACACGATCTGAAACCATGACGCGCGTCATCCTGCCCGCGGCGTTGCCGGGAATTGTCGGCGGTATTCTGCTCGCGGTATCACGGGCGATTGGCGAGACGATGATCGTCGTAATGGCCGCCGGCCTTGCGGCCAACCTGACTGCGAATCCTTTCGAAGCTGTGACGACTGTCACCGTGCAAATCGTGACGCTGCTTGTCGGCGACCAGGAATTCGACAGCGCCAAGACGCTTGCGGCGTTTGCTCTTGGCCTGGTGCTGTTCGTTGTCACCCTGTTTTTAAACGTGATCGGACTAAGTGTCGTCCGCAAGTACCGAGAAGAATACGACTGACATGGAATCGTCACAGGAAACTCGCCACAAAGTCGAAGCCGGGCTGGCCAGGCGCCGCCGGCGTGAGAAGCTGTTCCAGTTTGCTGGCATGTTGGCAACGACAGTGGGCATCATCTTTCTCGGTGTCTTCTTCATCGACTTGTTTGCAAAAGGTTCGTCTGCATTCGTGCAGACTCATGTGCAACTCGACCGTCGACGCTGCCGGGACCCAGCCCGACTGGGTCGTGCCAAGCAATTCCGGATTCGCCTCGATCATGTCCTGCATCTGGTAACCGGCGCCGACGCTGACCAGCCTGTACAACTCGCGCCGGTCGCTGCGCCCGGTTACTTCA
>JARRLQ010000075.1:0-12423 GCA_037386905.1 Woeseiaceae bacterium | reverse complement strand
CGAAGCTCCATGTACCCCGCGTGGTCGCGGAAGTCGTCGAATGCGAAATGCGCGTCAACGAGACGAAATGTCATCGTGTGGGGGGCGCCGAAGTACTCAGTCAGTGTGTCCACGAGTTCATCGCCGAGGCCGCTGGTAGCGTAGACGAAAGCCAGATCTTGCAAGAATTTCACGCGAGTAACGATGTCCCAGCTGCGGGACTGCTCGACGAGCCTGGCCACCTCTTTAGCCCACCGCCGTGTTTCCGCCACGTCGCCACGCAGGCCGCTGTATTGGAGTCTGTAGACGCCAACGGCGTCCTGGTCGACTCCTGGTTCGTTGAGTTCGATGCCGTCAAGGATTGCCTGAACCTCATCGAGCACGCCACCAGCCTCGTCGTTTCGGTCTTGCTTCTGCAGCAGAAAGGACTTGACGATCAAATCCTGCAGCGACGCGTCCCACGACCAACCTGCCAGGTCACGCTTCGCGAACAGGGCGTTAGCACGGTCCCAGTCGCGGTCCAGCACCGCAGCCTGCCGTGCGGCCCACAGCGCATTGTCGCTAATGGACTCAAATCCACTGACAAGTTCAGAGGCCCGGGCGGTATCGAGGTTGCAGTTGAGTTCATAGCGGGCAACGGCGGCGCGAGCCTCTGCATCTTCCGGGCTGACCTCGAGCAGGGAAGCCGCATGGAATTTCGCTCTGGCGCAATCTCCCAGGTACCGCGATGTCAACAACAGATCGCTTACAACTCTGCCGGAGCGCGGGTCAAGGCGTTGCGCCGCCAAGTAAGCGTCATACGCATCTTCGAAGCGGGCTGCCCTGCGCAGTGCCTTGCCGCGCATGTAAAAAGCATCGGCATCCAGCGCGCCAAGTTCTTCGAGCGATGCGATGGCCGGCAGAGCGCCGTCATAATCGCTGAGCACGTAGTAGAGGTAATAGATTTCCGCAATACCAGCTTCATAAGAGCCCGGTGCAAGCCTCTTGATCGTATTGAGATAGCTCGTCGTGTCTTCCTGCATATTTTCATAGCTATCCCATACCACTGGCCAGTAAGCGCTGGAGCTGACGAGCGCCACCCACGCAGACGTGAACTCCGGATCTTCTGCCACTGCTCTTTCAAATTCTCTCTGCGCAAGTACTCCGCTTTGGTGCCCCGGGAGCAATGGATCGTCCAGTATTCTCAGCCCTGCAAGGTAGGCCGTATAGGCCTCCGTGTTCCGGGTGGGGACCTCGCTCATATAGCGGTCATCCGCCGGGCTCAGTGCGATCTCGAGTTGCTCGGCTATGTCATCTGCCAGTTCTGACTGGAGATCGAACAGGTCGACGGCACTCAGGTCACGGTCGTAGGTCTCGGCCCAGAAGTGCTCGTCGATGTCAGCGTCTATGAGCTGAGCGTTGACTCGTACCTTGTCGCCGGATATCTGCACGCCTCCTTCGAGGATATGTGTGGCGCCCAGCTCGCTGCCGATCTGCCGCATGTTCTTTGTCGTGCCCCGGTAGTCGAGCATCGAGGTGCGCGAGATCACGGAGAATGCCCTCAGTTTGGACATCCGTGTCAGCAGGTCATGGTGCAGGCCGTCGGACAGGTCGAGGCCATCGCCGGAGCCGATGATCTCGAATGGCAGCACTGCGATTACAGGCGGGCCATCGACGCGAATCGGACCCGCGGTGCGGTCGATCAGGAAGCGGTCGGTTACGAACAGCCCGGCAGCCAGCATTGCCATGACGACCGACAGCATCACAATGAACCGCCCGGTGCCAGCCGCGGTTGCAGGGTCGACCTCGCGATCGGGCTTCACGCCCTCGGGCGTTATCTCGAACATCCACGCAAACACCATCGCCACCGGGAACCCGGCAATGAGCATTATGACGATGGTTTGCGCGACCCACGCCGGGGCCTCGAAAATTTCCAGCAGCAATGACGACGACTCGACGACGACCCACGCCGTGATGACGTAGGCGATCGCTGCCCGCAAAACATTGCGGCGGCGCAGTTCGTCGAGCAGTCTCATAGCCTCTCCGGTCGCTTACCGGAAAGCATAGGACATTTTAGAGGTCGAAGCTGATGCCCTGTGCCAGCGGTAGCTCGGTGCTCCAGTTGATCGTGTTGGTCTGCCGGCGCATGTAAGCCTTCCAGGAATCCGAGCCGGCCTCGCGGCCGCCGCCGGTTTCCTTCTCGCCGCCGAACGCACCGCCGATCTCCGCGACCGATGTGCCGATGTTGACATTGGCGATACCGCAGTCTGACCCTGCGTGCGACAGGAAGCGTTCTGCCTTCTGCAGGTTGTCGGTGAAGATCGCCGATGACAGGCCCTGGACCACGCCATTATGCATCTCGAGTGCTTCGTCGAAATCGGAGTAGGAGATCAGGTACAGGATCGGTCCGAAGGTCTCGGTCTGTACGATGTCCCAGTCGTTTTTTGCAACCGCGATTGCGGGTGAAATGTAATTGCCCGGGCCATCGATGCGTTCGCCACCACAAAGGATTTCACCACCGGCCTCGCGAACCGCGGCGCAGGCCGCTTCGACACGTTCGACCGCGGACTCGTCGATCAGCGGACCCATCAGCGTGTCGGCCTCGAGCGGGTCGCCGATGCGAACCTGGCCGTACGCGTTCACGAGGGCGTTCCTGAGCTCGTCGAAGCGCGACTCGTGCACGAGTACCCGCCGTGTGGTTGTGCAGCGTTGCCCGGCTGTGCCGACCGAGCCAAAAACGATCGACGGCACCGCGAGGTCGAGATTAGCTTCTTCATCGACGATGATCGCGTTGTTGCCGCCAAGCTCGAGCAGGACCTTGCCCGTGCGCGCCGAGACGTGTTCGCCAACTTTCTTGCCGACGGCGCAAGAGCCCGTGAACGACATTTTCTGAACTGCGACCCCACACAGGGCTACCTTCGGCGACGGCTTCCAGACATTGACGTTGCCGCATACAGCAGCGATTAGCGCATTCCACGAATAGACGGCGACCGGGAAGTTGAATGCCGAGATCGTGCCCACGACGCCGAGCGGGTGCCATTGCTCATACATGCGGTGCAGCGGGCGCTCCGAGTGCATCGTGTTGCCATACAGCATGCGCGACTGGCCGACGGCAAAATCGGCGATGTCGATCATCTCCTGGACCTCGCCATCACCTTCGGCCTTGATCTTGCCCATCTCGAGCGTGACGAGGCTGCCGAGTGCATCCTTGTTGTCGCGCAGTGCATTGCCAATGAGTCGCACGGCGTTGCCACGCACAGGTGCCGGCAGCATGCGCCAGGTTTTGAACGACTCCTGCGCCGTGTTGATCAGTGCGTCGTACTGGGCCGCCGTGGTCGAGCGCACGCTGGCAATGACCTCTCCATTGGCTGGATTGACCGACTCGATCAGATCGGCCGAGGAATCATCGAAACTTTCGGCACCGTGCCAGGTGCCCGGATTGACGGCATCGAGGCCGAGACTGTCCAAAATCGCTTTCATTATTTCCACCCTGAAACGAAAAACCGCCGGCTGAACGGCGGATATGTGGGCGCATTGTGCCAATCTCCAGAGGCGCTTTCCAACTTCGCCTAACACACTGATTACGCAAGAAACTTTTGCAGCATTGCAGTGCAGCATGGCATAGTTCGCCGTTCTGGCGGGCCATGGGCCTGCTTTTCAACGATTCAGTGCAGGAAACGACGTGAGCAGAACGATAGACAAGGCCGACTGGCATCCTGCGAGCTGGCAGAGCCGGCCCGCTGCCCAGCAGGCGAGTTACCCGGACCAGGCCGAGCTGGACCGCGCCGTCGCGGACCTGAGCCGTCTGCCGCCGATCGTCACGTCATGGGAAGTGGACGCGCTCAAGGACCTTGTCGCCAAGGCGCAGCGCGGCGAGGCGTTCGTTTTGCAGGGCGGTGACTGCGCCGAGACTTTTGACGAGTGCACCTCGGAGAACATCGTCGCCAAGCTCAAGATCCTGCTGCAGATGAGCCTCGTGATGCTGTACGGGCTGAAAAAGCCCGTTGTTCGCGTCGGTCGCATGGCGGGCCAGTACGCCAAACCACGTTCGGCCGATACCGAGACACGTGACGGCAAGTCGCTGCCGAGTTTTCGCGGAGACCTCGTCAACCGTAGCCCGTTTACGGCGCAGGACCGGATCCCGGACCCGCAGATGATCCTGCGAGGCTACGAGCGCGCTGCGCTGACGCTCAATTTTGTCCGCTCGCTGATCGATGGCGGCTTCGCCGACCTGCATCACCCTGAGTACTGGGATCTCGGCTGGGTGGGACATTCGCCGATGGCCGAGGAATACCACGGCATTGTGAAGTCCATTTCGAATTCGCTCGACTTCCTCGAGACGATCTCCGGGGCGAAAGTTCACAAAACCCAGCGTGCGGATATCTACGCCGCGCATGAAGGCCTGCACCTGTT
This sequence comes from Woeseiaceae bacterium, assembly GCA_037386905.1. Lineage (GTDB taxonomy): Bacteria > Pseudomonadota > Gammaproteobacteria > Steroidobacterales > Woeseiaceae > UBA1847. The sequence continues at coordinate 8,052 of JARRLQ010000075.1, read as the reverse complement.
GTACGAGCAATCACAGACGCGCTTCCTGGATCGACGCGAGCGCTGGTACAACCTGACGACCCATTTCCCGTGGATCGGTATGCGAACGGCCGACGTTGGCGGCGCACACATCGAATATTTCAAGGGCATCGCAAACCCGATGGGCGTCAAGATCGGGCCGGGAATGACGGCGGAGTGGCTGCAGGAGCTGATCGCGGTTCTCAACCCGAACAATGAGCCCGGGCGCCTGACGCTGATTCACCGTTTTGGTGCGAAGCAGATCGAGGAGATGCTTCCCGATCTGATCACCGCGGTGAAAGCAACCGGTTCACCTGTGCTGTGGGTATGTGACCCGATGCACGGCAATACCGAAAGTACGTCCGACGGGGTCAAGACGCGACGCTTCGATAACATCGTGTCGGAGCTCGAGTCTGCATTCAAGGTCCACCAGGCGATGGGCAGTTACCTTGGTGGCGTGCACCTTGAGCTGACCGGGGAAAACGTCACAGAGTGCACAGGCGGCGCCCGCGGGCTGACTGATGCTGACCTGGCCCGGGCCTACAAGTCGACCGTCGATCCGCGACTGAATTACGAACAGGCCATGGAAGTGGCGATGCGTATCGCCGGTCTGCATCAGGCCAGCTGAGCCCAGGCTTCCTTATTCGCCAGTTTCTTCGACTCACCGGGTCGCAGGTCTTCGACCGACCATGGCCCGATCTTTGCCCGGATCAGGCGCAGCGTCGGCAAGCCGACGGCAGCTGTCATGCGGCGTACCTGGCGGTTTCGACCTTCATCGATCGTAATCTCGAGCCAACGGTCCGGAACGCTGGCGCGATAGCGGATTGGCGGGTCGCGCTCCCACAGCCCCTGAGGCGCATCGATCACCTTCGCCGACAGCGCCCTGGCAGGCCCGTCCTTGAGTTTCACGCCGGCGCACAACTGCGCGAGCTGGTCTTCGTTCGGAACGCCTTCGACCTGTGCCCAGTAGGTCTTCGCGATCTTCGATTTCGGCTGGCTGATTCGTGCCTGCAGCCGACCGTCATCAGTCAGCAACAGCAGGCCCTCACTGTCGAAATCGAGTCGACCGGCCGGGTAGACGTCCCTCTCGTGCACCCAGTTGGCGAGAGTTGGCCGTCCATCCGCGTCGCGAAACTGGCTCAGGACGCGATAGGGCTTATTGAGCAGAATTAATGCCATTTGACCGGTACAATGCACGCCTTTTGCGGGAAGTACCATGCAGTACGACCATATCCAGATTCCTGCGGACGGAGAGGCCATCACGGCCAACACCGACCATACGCTTAACGTTCCTGATTTTCCCATCGTCCCGTTCATCGAGGGTGACGGCATCGGCATCGATGTCACGCCCGTCATGCTGGACGTCACGAACGCTGCTGTCGCAAAAGCGTATGGCGACAAGCGTGCGATTCGCTGGATGCAGGTATACGCCGGTGAAGCGGCCACCGAGCGCTACGGGGACAGGCAGTACCTGCCGGATGAGACCCTGCATGCACTGCGCGAATACGTCGTGTCGATCAAGGGCCCGTTGACGACACCGGTTGGGGGTGGCATCCGCTCACTCAATGTGTCGATTCGCCAGACGATGGACCTTTACGCCTGCGTGCGCCCGATCCGCTATTTCCCGGGCGTGCAGACGCCGATGAAACAGTCAGATCTCGTCGACATGACTGTGTTTCGCGAGAACACCGAAGATATCTACGCGGGTATCGAGTACCCGACCGGGTCGCAGGAAGTACAGAAACTGATCCATTTCCTGCAGACGGAGCTCGGCGCGACCGGCATTCGTTTTCCTGCGAGCTCGGGTATCGGCATCAAGCCCGTTTCGCGTGAAGGTTCGGAGCGACTGATCCGCAAGGCTATCCAGTACTGCGTCGAGCGCGACCAGAGCTCGGTATCGCTCGTGCACAAGGGCAACATCATGAAGTTCACCGAGGGCGCGTTCTGCCAGTGGGGATACGACGTGGCGCGCACCGAGTTTGGCGCGACGGAGAAAGACGGTGGCCCCTGGCTCGCGTTCAATAACCCGGTGACCGGGCGAGAAATCATCATTAAGGACGTCATTGCAGACAACTTCCTGCAGCAAATCCTGATGCGGCCCGAGGAGTATGACGTCATTGCAACCTTGAACCTGAACGGTGATTACATTTCCGACGCGCTGGCTGCGCAGGTCGGCGGCATTGGTATCGCGCCGGGCGCGAACATCGGTGACGCGGTTGCGGTATTCGAAGCAACGCATGGCACGGCGCCGGGCTTCGCGGGCAAGGACAGGGTCAACCCGGGTTCGCTTATTCTCTCTGCGGAGATGATGTTGCGTTACATCGGCTGGAATGAGGCCGCCGACAACATCATGGAAGGCGTGGCGAAAACGATATCCAATGGCGAACTGACATTCGACCTGGCTCGACTTCGCGAGGCCATGCACCAGCCAATTCGTAAAGAGCGTCCTCACGACCGCAAGGAAGTCGAGGAAGAGCTCAAGCACCTGGTGCCCGGCGCGACACTCGTCGGTACCAAGGGATTTGGCGAAGCCGTTATTCGTCACATGAATGACTGATTCAATCTTCGACAAGAATTGCCGCGCGTGTCCGCGGCTTGCGGCGTTTCTCGATGACGTCAACGAACGCTACCCGGATTATTACTGCAAGCCGGTGCCGCCTTTTGGTGACGGCGACACTCGCTTTCTGATCGTCGGGCTGGCGCCTGGCATGCACGGTGCCAATCGCACCGGGCGTCCATTCACGGGCGATCATGCGGGCATTCTGTTGTACCAGATGCTGCACAAGTACGGTTTCGCTACTCAAGAAGAGTCGCTTGCAGCGGACGATGAGTTGCAGCTGAGCAATTGCCGCATTACGAATGCGGTCAAATGCCTGCCGCCCGACAACAAGCCGGTTGGCGCCGAGATCAATACGTGCAACGACTTCCTTGCAAATGAACTCGCAACTCTGGCCGATGGATCCGTAATCCTCGCGCTCGGAGGTATTGCACATCGCGCCATCATCAAGGCGCTTGGTCTGCGCCAGGCTGACTTCAAGTTCGGCCATGCGGCCCTGCACGATCTCGGTCGCCTGCGGCTGCTCGATTCCTACCATTGCAGCCGCTACAACACGAACACCGGCAGGCTGACCGACGAGATGTTCGACGCGGTATTTGCGCAAGTGCGGGAGTTGCTGGAACACTAACGGCGTGAGCGACGAGCGCAAATTCGATCAAAAGTCTTTCCTTCGCAGCCTGACGCATCGGCCGGGCGTGTACCGCATGCTCGATGCGAAGCACAAGGTTATTTACGTCGGTAAAGCACGCGACCTCAAGAAGCGTGTGTCGAGTTACTTCACACGTTCGCACGACTCACCCAAAACGGCTGCGATGATGGAACTCGTGGCGAATGTTGAGGTTACGGTCACCAACACCGAAGCCGAAGCGTTGATCCTCGAGAACAACCTGATCAAGCAGCATCGGCCGCGCTTCAACATCTTGCTGCGCGACGACAAGAGCTACCCATACATCTACGTGTCGACGCGGCACAAGTTTCCACGACTGCAGTTCCACCGCGGACCTCGCAAAGGGCAAGGGCGTTACTTTGGGCCATATCCCAATTCGAGTGCGGTGCGACAGGCGCTTAACGAATTACAGAAACTGTTTCTCGTGCGCCAGTGCCAGGACAGCTATTTTAGTAATCGCACCCGCCCATGCCTGCAGTACCAGATCAAGCGCTGCACGGCGCCCTGCGTTGGCCTGATTTCGCGCGAGCAGTACGCCAGGGACATTGACGCGGCGATCGATTTTCTCGAAGGCAAGAACCGCAGTGTCATCGACATGTTTGTGAAGCGCATGGAGCAGGCCTCGGCCGAGCAGCACTACGAACGGGCCGCGCGGTTTCGTGACCAGATTGCACGATTGAAGGAAGTCGAAGCCCGCCAGCTCGTGGCTCGTTCGGCGAGCAAGGACCTCGACATCATCGGGTTTGCTTCAAACGGGGCAATTCACTGCGTGACCGTACTCTTCATTCGCAATGGCGCGGTGATCGGCAGCCGCGATCATTTCCCGAAGTCGGCCAACGAGGGTGACCAGGAAAGAATCCTGAACGCGTTCGTGGCCCAGTATTACCTGGGCAGGGACGCACCCACGGAAATTATTCTCGACACTCCGATCGAAGACGCGCCGCTACTGGAATCGGAGCTGAGCGAGCGCATGGGCCGCAAGGTTGCGATTCGCAACCGCGTCCGCGGAGACAGGGCCCGCTGGCTCGAAATGGCGCATACCAATGCGGAGCAGGGCCTGAACCTGCAGGTCGCCAGCAATGCGACGATCAAGCGCCAGTTCGCGGCGCTGGCAGAGGCGCTCAACCTCGAAGATGTGCCCGAGCGGCTCGAATGCTTCGATGTGAGCCACACGTCCGGCGAGGCGACCGTCGCCTCATGCGTCGTCTTCAACGCGGCGGGGCCACTGAAAAGCGACTACCGGCGCTTCAACCTCAAGCCAGCAGCGGCGGGAGATGATTACGCGGCAATGTCCGAAGCGCTGCGACGGCGCTACGAACGCATCAAGAAAGGCGAGGTGCCGATGCCGGATGTCCTGTTCGTGGACGGTGGCAAGGGTCAACTCGCCGAAGCCATGACCATTCTCGATGAGTTGGAGCTGGACTGGCTGAATGTCGTCGCCGTGGCCAAGGGGCGTGCGCGACGGCCTGGTGCGGAGCGACTGTTTGTCCCGGGTGAGAAGCGAGCGATCCAGTTGCCCGCGGATTCACCGGCGCTACTGCTGATTCAGCAAATCCGCGATGAGGCGCACCGGTTTGCCATCACGGGACACAGGGCCCGGCGATCGAAGAAGCGCAAGACCTCACGCCTGGAGCAGATTCCGGGCCTCGGTCCGAAAAAGCGCCGCGAGCTGCTGCGGCAGTTCGGGGGGCTGCAGGGCGTTATGGGGGCAGGGGTCGACGACCTGGCGAAAGTACGCGGAATCAGTCGCACGCTCGCCGAATCGATATACAATGACCTGCACCTGGACGGACAGAATTAACAAAAAAGTCACCGGCCCTTGAAATTTAACTTCGCCATATTGCTGACGCTGTTTCGCATCGCTGCGATCCCGATCGTCGTGATCCTTTTCTACAGCCCGCTGGAGCATGCGCGGCCGTTGGCGGCGATCCTGTTCGGCATCGCAGCCGTGACCGACTTGCTTGATGGCTGGGTAGCGCGGCGCTTCGGCCAGACATCCAGGTTCGGTGAGTTTCTCGACCCGGTAGCCGACAAGCTCATGGTTGCGATCGTGCTTGTCATGCTCGTGCAGGACAACCCGAGCTTTTTCGTCGACATCATCGCCATGGTCATAATCGGCCGTGAAATCACGATTTCGGCGCTCAGGGAGTGGATGGCGACGATTGGCGAGCGGGCAAACGTCAAAGTAGCGATGGCTGGCAAGGTGAAGACTGTGCTGCAGATGTTCGGTATCGGCTTCATGGTCTACCAGAACGAATTCCTGAGCCTTGATATTTACGGGATCGGCTTCATCCTGTTGGTTGCCGCTGCAGGTATGACCATATGGTCGATGCTCGTGTATTTGCGTGCCGCCTGGCCGTTTATTAACCTTGACAGCGAGCCGTAAGGGGCTAAAATCTCGCCCCTCCGCGGGAATAGCTCAGCTGGTAGAGCGCAACCTTGCCAAGGTTGAGGTCGCGAGTTCGAACCTCGTTTCCCGCTCCAAATTGAAAAAGGGCCCTTCGTGGCCCTTTTTTGCCTTCCGGGATATTGAACCATTGGATCGCTCGACTATCCTATGAATCAGGAGGCGAGCATGAAAACGTCTATTCTTCGGTCTGGCCTGATTTCGGTTTCTTTTGCAGCCCTGTCGGCGTGCACGGTCGCCAATATGGAGCCTGCCAGTTCCGAGGATCAGGCTTTCGGCAAGCCGAAGCCCGAATTCCCGATGACCGAGTACTCCGAAGCGCATGAGGGCTGGGTCATGGTGGGCATGGTTGTCTCGAGGGCAGGCCTCGTAACGGACCTTGGAGTCCTCGACTCAAGCGGCAGTGATGCTTTCGACACAGCCGCAATCGATGCCCTGCAGCACTGGCGTTTCGCGCCCGGTGGAAAAACCAATCAGACCGCGCTCGTCAATTTCGAGTTTGATTACACAGTAGTGGGCCTGTCACGCCGCTTCATGAGCCTGAACTCAGAAGCACATAAGCTAATTGACGAAGGCGATCTCGACGGAGCGGAGAGGCAGCTCGACGAGATTCGAAGTGATATGGACCTCTCGGTCTTCGAGCTGGCGTACTCTTACCTGACGGAAGGGCGCATAGCCGGAGAACGCGGCGACAGCGTTCGTCAACTGAATCTTTTTCGGAAGGCTGTCTGGAACGAGGGTCGCTGGCTGGCTCGCGATAATTACCTCGCAACGCTGCGCGCGATCGTGATCCTGGAAATCGACTTGCAGGACTATGGTTCGGCTGTGCGCGACTACGACCTGCTCGTGAAATCATCGATCGGGAAGAGGATGGCCAGTGATCTCAAAGAGGTCATCTCGACGATTCGCAGCCAGATGAAAGACAGCAATATCGAGATGGATCCGTACCTGGTTGCCGACAACTTCGTGTCGGTACAGCTCGAAAGGCCGAAACATGACCCGTCCATGTCCGTGCCGCCTATCGACCCTCGTGGTACCCGGGCACCGCCAACGCAGCCGCCGTCGCCGCCACCGCCAGGGCAGAACTAGAGCGCTGCGACGGGCACGCGGGCGCTGTGGATCGTATTGACGCGCTCCTCGGTCTCGGTCCATACGAACACCAGGTCTTCGCCGGAGAGGCCGATTTGCGGTACCGAGAATGAACCGACGCCCCGGGCCACAATCCGGGTTTCGCCCGGCGGTCCGGATGCCGAGTAGCGCCTGACCGCCAGCTCGTTACTGCCATCTTCGGCAGTGCGCAACCAACTGACAGCCGCTTCATTCTCTCCGATGGCGGCGGTTCCAACCCGGCCCAGGACTTTGCCTGAATCGACCTCGACGACGTCGCCAAACGAAGTGCCGCCGTCCGCCGAAATGCGCAGCTTCACTTTCGGCTCTCCGCCTGCCGCTGTGAACCATGCGGCGGCGACAAAGTTTCCACTTGCGGATATCGACGGACCATTGACCGGGCAACCCGGGATTTCCCAGTTGTCCTCAGCGAGCGGCACGCCGGGCTGCCAAGCGCCATCGACAAAACGGGTGACATAGATATCCCGAATTTCGGCGGTACTGCGATTGCGGTAAGCGGCGACAGGGCCCGACGCAGCAACAGCAATATCAGTCTGGCAACAGTCACAGATCAATTCGTCGACGAGTTGTTCGTTCAGAATCACCGATTCGCGGTCGATGAACGCGGCTCGCAGCGTCATGCCGGTTGCGGTGGGGTCGTCTCCAGCCTCGTTCACCATCTTGCGGCCATCGAGCCAGATCAGGCCGGTGCGGCTGCCATCGCCCCACATCGACACAAATCCGTGCTCCGTGGGTGTGCCGTCCGAATGGGGTCGAACGGGCTCCGACCAGGTTGTGCCATTGTCTGCGGATTGCGCCAACACGACGTCGTAGGCATAGGTCAGGTCCGCCGACTTCTCGAGCCATTGTGCGACGAGGTGGCCATCTCGCATCGGTTGCACCGATGGCATATCGGCCCAGTTGGCGAACATGTTGATGCCGTCAACGACTGTTGTCGGTGCCGACCAGGCATCGGTGCTGAAGTGCGAATAGAGCAGGGCAACGCCGTCCTCGTCCTCTTCCATCCAGCTCACGACCAGGGGCCCACCCGAGCCGCCAGAGAGCCTGGGGCCCTTGGCCGGCGTTCCGGCAGGTATGTCGACCAGCTCGACTTCGAATGGAGGCGGGGTCTCGACACACGCGCCAACGCAAACAGCCGCGGTTACTACGGCAAAAAATCTTGGGAAATCCATATCCCCATTATGAGAGATTTGTAGGTATACTGCACCGCCTGCATCACTGGGGCTAGGTGGCAGAGGGGTTATGCAGCGGCCTGCAAAGCCGTGGACGCCGGTTCGATTCCGACCCTAGCCTCCA
>JARRLQ010000074.1:0-11127 GCA_037386905.1 Woeseiaceae bacterium | reverse complement strand
CCTATGGCAAGGGCATTACGCCCGGTGCGCTCGGCAGGCGCGAAAGCTTCGCCGACATCGGTCAAAGCATCGCGAGTTTCTTCGAACTTCCGCCGATGGACTACGGGACGAGTTTCCTGCAGGCGCGCAACTAGCCTTCCGGCGTCGGTGCCCCTCTGGCGCGCCCCGACGCAACTTTTGCCGCGAACCACGCAGTTGCTGCAATTGCGATCAGGGAGACGATCGAGAACCAATGCGGGTGCGGAATGAAGATCAGGTTGGCGATGGTTGCTGCCAGTACCATGCCGCCGACCACGCCGGCGAAGACAAGCGGGTTGGCCGTGCCGATCTTGCTGGCAATGAGCGAGCCTGTGAACGTACCGATGACCCACGCGATCATCGGGAATAACAGCGCCAGGAATGGCAGTGTTGCGGTGTACGTTTCCATGGCCTCGACATCCGTGTGGTCGAGGTTTGCAGGTGGTGGATAGATCAGGTGGCCGGTCTTTTCGACCAGCATGACCAGCACGAAAGCTGTCACCACACCTGCCAGCGCCGCACCAGCATTGCGGAACATTACCGGTTTCTCTCTTGCAGGGCTTTCTGGATGCGCGCTGCAAGTTCAGTCGCTTCGGCGGCTACACGGTCGGTATCAATCGTCAGCATTTCACGCTCTTTCATCAGGACCACACCATCTACGACCACGGAAGCGACGTCTTGTTCATCGTTAACGTAAACAAGGTGTGAAACGACGTCATAGGTTGGTATGTGATGAACGTCTTCAAACGCTACCTGGATCAGGTCGGCGCGCTTGCCGGCCTCGAGCGAACCTATCGCATCACCGAGACCAATAGCCGTTGCGCCGCCGCTGGTCGCCATGCGCAAGACGGTCTCTGCAGGAAGTACCTCGGGGTTCATTTGTTCCACTTTCTGCAGGAATGACGCAAGGCGCATCTCTTCCCACATGTCGAGGTCATTGTTGCTGGCGGCGCCATCTGTGCCGAGACCGATGCGCACGCCGGCCGCCAGCATGTCGGTGATTGGCGCAATACCGGATGCAATCTTCATGTTCGACGTCGGGTTGTGTATGACGCCGACCTTGCGTTCGACAAGGATCGGAATCTCATCATCGGTGGGCCAGACGACATGTGCCGCGATTGTTGGTCCTTCGAAGAAGCCGATTGATTCGAACAGTTTGATGCTCGTCGTGCCGTAGTTGTCTTTCGAGTACTGGACCTCGAAAGGCGACTCGGACAGGTGAATGCTGATTGGCACGCCATATTTCATGGCCGCTTCGCGGGTTGCCTTGAGCTGTTCTGCGTCCAGAGTGTAATTGGCGTGCGGCCCGAAGATCGGCGTAATGCGGCTGTTCTTGCCTTGCCAGCGTTCGATGAAGGCGCTGCCCTTGTTGATTGAGTCGCCGGCATCTTCAGCGTCCGGACTGCGCTGATCAATGACCGTCGCCGATATCAAGGCGCGCATACCGCAACTGTCAACGATCTCGGCAATCGTGTCCGGGTAGTAATACATGTCGACCGGTACCAATACGCACAAACTCCGCATCGACAAAATCAACTTCGGCAGGAAAGATGTAGTTGTTCAGCCAGTCCATCAATGCGAGGTCGTCGGCGACACCTCGCAGCAATGTCATCGCCGCGTGCGAATGGCCGTTGACGAGCCCCGGCATAACGATGCGATTGTCGCCGGCGAGTGTCTGCGCGGCCGTATAGTCGGCATTGATGTCCTCGGCCGTGCCCACGGCAAGGATGACGCCATCGTCGATGGCTACGGCGCCGTTTTCGATGACGGTCATTGCGGCGTCCATCGTGATGACGTGGACGCCATAGACGAGCATGTCGATGTTGCTCTGGGACTGGCAGGCGACCGGGCTGAGAACAATAAAAAGTATTACAAAACAGCGAGTTATTCTTGTCATGGGGGCTCCTATCGGGCAATTGTAACAAAGCGCCCGCGACGGCCGAGCAAAAAAAGAGCCGGCCCTGCGGCCGGCTCCTTATTCAGCGGAAGAAGCGAGTTCAGAAGCTCTTCGTGAAGTGTACGCCGAATTCGCTGGCGTCGTTGCTGAGGATCTTCAGGATGTAATCCTGAACATAGAGCGCCGCATTCGTGTAACGCTCGTCGGTGATGTTCCTGCCGTACAGCGCGACCGACCAGTCATCGTCCGGTGACAGGTAGGCGATGTTCGCGTTCAGGATGCTGCGATCCTCGATCTTGGTGAAGCGTGCCGGGTCATCGGTCGGTTCGCCATACATCTCATCGCGATAAGAGTAATCAGCGCGTAGCCTGACCGTGCCGCCGTTAGCCACCGGAATGTTGAACTCGGGGCTTAGCGACCATGTCAACTCCGGCGTCAGCGGCGCAACGCCTTTTGCTCCGGTGTCGGGATCGCGATCAACGTCGACGTCGATAATGCCGAGCGTTGCATGCAGCATGAAATTGTCGCCGAACAGCATCGTGCTCTCCCACTCGAAACCGGTCGAGGTCTGGTCGACAACGACGGCGAACGTCGAGAAGCCACCGGCACTGGATTCACTGACCTGGTAGGGAAGATCAGAGTAGTCGGTCATGAACACCGCGGCGCTCATCTGCAGCCACTCGGTTGGCTGCCCCTTGATGCCGAGCTCGTAATTAACAGCAGTAATGTTATCGGTGGCCACGAAGCAGTTCGGATCGCCAAACAGGCAGAACGGGCGCGCCGGGAACTGGCCGGACTGGTAACCACTCTGGATGGCTCCGTATACGTTCAGGCCATTGCTCATGGACCAGTTGGCCGACAGGTCCCAGCTGACTTCGTCGAAGCTTGCCTTGCCGAATACATCGCCAATGCAGCACTGCGTATAGGCGTCCTTATCGTCCTCGGTGTACCGTGCACCGGCGGCGATACGCAGGCTGTCCGACACGTTAAAGCCGAAGTTCGCAAAGATTGCCTGGCTCTTGATTTCACCGTCGGTGCGGAAATCCGCCGCACCGAAGCCGGCAAAATTGTATCCGTTCTGGAAGTTGAAACCGTCCTCGTCAAAATAGAACAGGCCGGACACAAAGTCCCACCCGCCAAAGTCGCCATTGACCTGGAATTCGACAGATGTCTGGTCGGCTTCACCGGTCTCGGGATAGGAGAAGATGTCTTCCTCCAGGCTATCGTCATCAAGGCCGGACTTGTATTCCGATGTCCGCGTGCTGGCGATGATCTTGCCACGGAGGTTCTCATTGAAAGCCCAGTCTGCGGTAACCGAGATTCCGGAGGCGGCATTGCTGACGCGCGTCTGGTTGGCCTGGCCGGTGGCGTTATCGTACGGGTCGCTCGGCAAGTCGTCATTCGTGTAGCCGAAGACCGTGGATAACGAAAAGTCGCCGAATGGCGCCTCGTCAATCAACGTCGTGTACGGTCGCAGCCCACCCTTGCCTTCGTTAGCGTCAGCTGAAATCTGCAGCGAGAAGTTGTCGCCTGGCGCATAGCGATACGTTACGCGTCCAAAGACTTCCTGTATCTCACCCACTTCCACACCGGCATTCGGCAGGTTTACAAAGTCACCGAGACCGTCACGGTGCTTGTATCCGCCCGTGAACGACATCGCCGAGTTATCAGAGAGGCGCCAGTCAGCATAGAAATCACCGTTGAGGCGGCCGCGAGAGCCGACTTCGAGGCCGACCTTGGCACCTTCGTCCTCACCCGGCGTCTTCGTAATGATGTTAACGGCGCCACCAATCGAGTTGCGCCCATACAGCGTGCCTTGTGGACCGCGCAGGACTTCAATGCGCTCGACATTTGCCAGGTTCCAGTTCTGGCCCACCTGGCGGCCGAGGTAGACGCCATCGACAGACACAGAAACACCCGGATCAACGGCAATCAGGTGATCCTGGATGCCTATGCCGCGGATGAACACGTTGACCGAGGAAACGTGGCCGGCCGAAAAGCCGGTAACGTTCATGTTCGGCACGAACTTGCCGACATCGGTGACGTCGGTGATGCCCTGTGCAAGCAGGTTGTCGCCTTCGAATGCGCTCATGGACAGCGCAACGTCATATATGCTTTCTTCGCGTTTCGTTGCAGTAACGTTGATCTCTTCGAAGCGGTCATCGTCCTGGGCCACCGAGACTTGTGGTAAACCGAGCGCGAGGACTAACGGCGCGCACAGATAGACGCGCAGGCTTTTATTCTTCATTCTTTATCCCCCAATGGATTGTGATGGAACATGAAACAAGTTCGTAACAGTAGTTTCGATGTTCTAGACTCAACTATAGCCAAACCAGATTTTTTTGCATGAAACTTTAGGGATGAAAGACTTACCGACCTTTGACAGCCCGCCCGGCGGGCAACTCACGCCTGAGATGATCACGGCGTACCGCGACGCGGGCGTCCTGATCTTGCGCGACTTCGTTCCTGTCGAGCGTTGCCAGGCGGTCCGGCGGCGCATGCTCGAGATGATCGACGAGTTCGATCCGGCCAAAGTCCGAATCGTGTTCTCGACCGAGACGGACGAACACCAGGCCGACGACTACTTTGCCGAGTCAGGCGACAAGATTCGTTTTTTTCTCGAGGACAATGCATTCGATGAGAACGGCGAGCTGAGGCAGTCCAAGGTCAACAGCCTCAACAAGGTGGGTCATGCGATGCATGATCTCGACCCGGTTTTCGATGCGTTTTCCAGGACGCCGGAGCTGGCAGGTGTGGCGAGCGCGATTGGCTTCGAGGACCCGGTCATCATCCAGTCGATGTACATTTGCAAACCTCCCCACATTGGCGGCGAGGTTCTCCCGCACCAGGATTCCGCCTACATCTACACGGAACCCGAGTCCTGCGTCGGTTTCTGGTTTGCGCTGGAAGACGCCACGCTCGAAAACGGCTGCATGCATTTCATTCCGGGCGCCCACAAACAGCCACTCAGAAAACGCAATCATCGCAACGAGTCGGGCGAGCTTTTCGACGAGATTCTCGACCCGACGCCGTTTGATACGAGCCAGGCAATTCCGGCCGAAGCGCCTGCCGGTACGCTGGTCGTGTTTGATGGCAGGGCGCCGCACATGAGCGGGCCCAATCGATCCGGTATTTCCCGCCATGCATATACGCTGCATGCCATCGACCGAGTGTGTCATTACCCCGCGGATAACTGGTTGCAGCGCAGCGCCGATCTTCCCCTGCGAGGGTTCGACGCCTGATGCTGTTCACTGACGTAATCCGAACCAAGCGGGATGGGGGCGAACTCAACGACGAGCAAATCCAGTACTTTGTGGATGGCCTGGCCGACGAGTCGCTGCCGATCGAACAGGTGGCCGCGTTGGCGATGGCGATTTGCCTGAATTCGATGACATTTGACGAGGCTGCGAACCTGACGATCGGCATGTCGCAGTCGGGCACGGTACTCGACTGGAGCGATGCCGGCCTGGACGGGCCGGTTGTCGACAAGCACTCGACGGGTGGCGTGGGCGACAAAGTCAGCTTCCTGCTGGCACCAATCGCTGCCGCCTGCGGTTGCTATGTGCCGATGATTTCCGGGCGTGGACTCGGGCATACGGGCGGCACGACCGACAAGGCCGAGGCAATTCCCGGTTACGACACGGCGCCGGACTTCGAGACATTTCGCGAGGTGGTAAAGTCGGTCGGCTGCGCCATCATCGGGCAGACAAAGGACCTGGCGCCTGCCGACAGGCGGCTCTATGCGATTCGTGACGTCACGGCGACGGTCGAGTCAGTGCCCCTGATCACGGCGTCAATCCTGTCCAAGAAGATTGCGGCCGGTCTCGACGCCCTGGTGATGGACGTCAAGGTGGGTTCGGGAGCATTCATGGCGTCTCATGAGCGCGCTGTCCGCTTGTCCGAGAGCATCATCGCGACGGCTGCCAGGGCCGACCTCAAGACCAGCGTGCTGATTACCGACATGAACGACGTGCTCGGCACCACGGCAGGCAATGCGCTCGAGATTGAAGAGTCGATGGCGTATTTGCGCAATGACCATCGTGACTCGCGGCTCGATGAAGTCGTCATGGCGTTGTGCGCCGAGATGCTGATTGCAACGGGCCTGGAGGACGACCTCGAGCGTGCGTTGCAGCGTTGCGACAGGGCGGTGACAAGCGGGCAGGCAGCGGAACGATTCGACGAAATGTGTGCTGCCCTCGGCGGACCGAAAGGGTTCGTGACGAACAGTGCGAAGCACCTGCCACAGGCCCCGGTGACGCGCGCCGTGCATGCGAACGGTTACCTCAGCGAAGTCAATGTACGTGGGGTTGGCAATACGATTATTGAGCTGGGCGGCGGGCGACACCAGGTTGGCGAAAAACTCGACCTGGCCGTCGGCTTAAGCAACGTCGCACGGACTGGTACGCTGCTCGACAGCGAAACACCACTGGCTGTCATACACGCCGCATCGGAGGACGATGCAGCGCTCGCCGAGAAACTGTTATTGGGCGCCTGCACAACCGCAGAAGAGCCACCGGCAGAAAGGCCGGTTATCGTCGAGCGTATGTCATAATCGGCACACAAAAATAACAACAGGGGCAGGCCCGTGGGCAACTACATCGGCATTCTCGGCATCATCGTGATACTCGGTATCGCATTCGCCTTTTCGAGTAATCGCAAGGCCATAAATCTGCGGATAGTCGGTGCTGCATTTGCATTGCAGGCCGTGATTGCCTCGATCGTCCTGTTCTGGGACAGGGGGCGGGCGGCTATCGATACGCTGAGCGAGGGCGTGCTTGCGATTATCCTGTTCGCCAACGCCGGCATCGACATGGTGTTCGGACCGCTCGCAGACGCGGACATCGTCGGCTTTAGCTTCGCAATCAACGTGCTGCCGATCATCATCTTCTTTGCGTCGCTGATGTCGGTCCTTTATCACCTGCGCATCATGGAGTGGATCGTGCGCATCGTGGGCGGCGCCCTGCACAAGATCATTGGTACGGGAACGATTGAGTCGATGAACGCGGCCGCGAATATCTTCGTCGGCCAGACCGAGGCGCCGCTGGTCGTCAAGCCGTATTTGCGAGGGCTGACCGAACCGCAGATGTTCGCCGTCATGGTGTCGGGGCTGGCATCCATCGCCGGCACAGTGCTGGTCGGTTATTCGCTGATGGGCGCCGAGCTCAAATACCTGCTCGCCGCCGCGTTTATGGCGGCACCCGGCGGTCTGCTCATGGCCAAGATAATCATGCCCGATGACGAAGTTGTGCCCGCGAGCGCACATGAAAAATTCCAGATGGAGCCGAGCAAGCACAAGAACGTCATCCTGGCGGCGGCAACCGGCACCTCGGACGGCCTGAGGCTGGCGGTCAATATCGGCGCGATGCTTGTCGCGTTCGTCGCGCTTATTGCCCTTTTCAACGGGCTCGTGGGCTGGTTGTTCAGCCTGGTCGGGATCGAGGGTGTCACGCTGCAGCTGATTCTCGGCAAGATCTTCCAGCCATTGATGTACCTGCTCAGCGTGCCATGGGCAGAAGCGCAGGCAGCCGGCGCGCTGTTTGGCGAGAAACTGATCCTCAACGAGTTTGTCGCGTTCTCGCACCTGAACGAGTACCTGGCCGGCATGAGCCCGCGGACAATCGCGATTACGACGTTCTCGCTGTGCGGTTTTGCCAACCTGTCATCGATTGCCATCCTGCTCGGCGGCCTTGGTGTGCTCGTGCCCGAAAAGCGCGAACTGATTGGCGTCCTCGGCCTCAAGGCTGTCCTGGCTGCGTCGCTTTCGAACCTGATGAGTGCGGCACTCGCAGGGCTGCTGCTGACTTTCTGAGATAGTGGCCCGCAGGATCATCATCGACTGTGATCCCGGGCAGGATGACGCTGTCGCGCTGTTCCTCGCGTTTGCCTCACCCGAACTCGAGCTGCTTGGTATAACCACGGTCGGCGGCAATGTGCCGTTGGAGTTGACCCATCGTAACGCGCGCATGATGTGCGACATCGCCGGCAGCGATGTACGCGTATTCGCGGGTTGTGACAAACCCATGCGGCGCGAACTCAAGACGGCCGAGTACATTCACGGCGAAACCGGCATCAATGGCATCGATGTGTTCGAGCCCGCGACACCATTACAGGAACAACATGGCGTCGACTTCATCATCGAATCTCTCCTGGCTGCTGACGACGAATCGATAACCCTTGTACCGACCGGACCGCTGACCAACATCGGCACAGTCATCGATCGCGAACCTTCGGTCCTGGCAAAGATCGAGCGCATCGTGCTCATGGGCGGTGCGATGCGCGAGGGTGGCAACCGTACGCCGTCCGCGGAATTCAACATCCTTGTTGACCCCGATGCAGCAGATATCGTGTTTCGCTGTGGCCGCCCGATTACGCAGATGGGCCTCGACGTGACACACCAGGTGTTGTCGACGAAGGATCGCGTCGACCGGATCGCGGCGCTCAGCAACCCGGTCGCGGCAGCGACGGCCGGCATGATCAGCTTTTTCGAACGTTACGACATGAGCAAGTACTCGGCGCCGGGGGCGCCGCTGCACGACCCGTGCACAATTGCCTGGTTGATCCGGCCGGAATTGTTCATGGGCAAAGACTGCAATGTTGCCATCGAGACACAATCGGAGCTAACGCTTGGCCACACGGCTGTGGACTTCTGGCATGTAACGGATCGTCCGAAGAATGTGCACTGGGTGTACGACGTCGACAGTGACGGGTTTTACGATCTGCTGACCGAACGCCTGGCCCGTTTCGGAGAGTCAACGTGAGTTCAATTGCGGTCATCGGTTCGGTCAACCTCGACCTGGTAGCGACCGTAAAGAAATTGCCCGCGCCCGGCGAAACGGTGACCGATGCCGAGTTGAGCCGCTTCCCGGGCGGCAAGGGCGCCAACCAGGCGCTGGCTGCGCAGCGGCTTGGAGCGAATGTTCAGCTGATCGCCTGCGTCGGCGAGGATGCTGCCGCCGATGAGGCGCTCTTATTGCTGAGCGAGGGTGGCGTCGACTTGTCTGGTGTGCAGCGCATCGCGGGCATGCCCACGGGCACGGCCCTGATTGCCGTCGCGGCTTCCGGGGAAAATCACATCGTCGTGGCGCCGGGGGCAAATCGCAGGCTCTTGCCGGATGTCGTCGAGATTCCCCATACCGAAGCACTGATCTGCCAGCTCGAGGTACCTGCCGATTCGGTCGCTAGAGCCGCGGCGAATTTCGCTGGCTTTTTCTGCGTCAACCTCGCGCCGGCCAAACATGTGGATGTGTCAATCCTGCAGCGCGCAGACCTTATCGTTGTGAATGAAGTCGAGGCGGCATGGTACGGCGATAGCCTGTCTGCCGCGTCGGGCATGATTGTGACGACGGTCGGCGCCGCCGGTGCAACGATCAGCAAGGGTGGCGAGGACATTGCGGTTGCCAGGCCACCGCGCGTCGATGCCGTCGACACGACAGCAGCGGGCGACTCGTTTACTGCAGCTTTGACCGTCGCACTCGTGGAGGGGCAGTCACCCCAGGAAGCGCTCGAGTTTGCCTGCGCTGCGGGCGCGGCGGCATGCACGAAACTGGGTGCTCAGCCAAGCTTACCTACCCGCGAAGACGTCACGTCATTGCGACGAGCGTAGCGACGAAGCAACCTTCGGCGAAGGTGCAGTGCGGTTGATGACGGGCCAGAACAGTTGCTCTGCTGCCCCCATAGGCTCGAGATTCTCGACGCCGAACTCTTGCGGGTAGCTGCGCGTGATTTTCGCGGTTCCGAACAGGACATCCCAGAAGAACAGCAGGTTGCCGTAGTTGCCTTTGTAGTTGGTTGCATCATCATCAGCATGTTTGCCGTGATGTGCGGCATGCGTGGCCGGTGTCGAAATGACGCGCTCGACGACCGACATGACCGGGGACAGCCACTTGATCCTGTACAGCGGCGCGTCCCAGCGAACGTCGGAGTGAGCCCCGTAGACGACGGCCATCTTCACGACGATGTAGAACGCATACACCCAGCCCAGCCCAAGATAGATGAGCGCGCCCGAGAACCACAGCCCCGGCATCATCAGGTAATAGAAAAAGTTGTTGCGGTAGACAATGCGAATCGAAAGGTACTCTGCGTTGTGATGCGCCCTGTGCAGGTTGTACAGCCACTTGACGTTGTGTGTCGTGCGATGCCACCAGTACTGCGTCATGTCATCGAACACGAGTAACAAACCTACCTGCGCGACGATCGGCAATGTTGCCAATGCGCCTGCGGAGTCTGGCGCAACCTTGCTGGCGATGAAGGCGCCGGCCGCGAGAACCAAAGGCTGCGTCAACAACACGAGTGTGCTCGTGCTGAAGAGTTCCACGATCGCGTCGTCCCTGGTCTGCCCCGGTTTCCTGAAAAACCGTGTGAAAAGCATCTCCAGGACAATGAAGGTCGCGAAAATACACAGGATGACGATGATTTCGGGTTTCATCGCGCAAATATGGCCGAGTCGCCAGCAGAAGAATGCTAAATAGTTTACATTTCGAAAATGGCGGACCTTCTCGAATTCGGAATCACAGCGTTCGACGAGTTATTGCCGCGACACTTGCGGCAGGAACTCGGCAAGGCGGCTGTGACGCGCCTCTACAAGGACGGGGAGCTGATCCAGCGTCGCGGCGACAGAAAACCCGGGCTATCAATCATCCGTTCGGGCGCCGTAAAGCTGTGTAACTTCGGCGCCGACGGCTCAGCCGTTACGACAGTAGTGCTCGGCAAAGGGCAGATATTCGGGGAATTCACACTGCTCACGGACTTGCCGCGTACGCACGACGCGATAGCCGTTGGCAGGACCGCGGTCGACCAGGTAAGTCGTTCCGGCTTCGAGGACCTCGCGGCCCGGGAACCTGACCTGCTTCGCATCCTTGCCGGATCCACGGCACTGAGACTGCATGCGATGCTGGAGTTGCTGGACGACTTTCGCCGCCTGCCGCTGCCCGTACTAACGGCAAAAATTCTCCTGTCGATGTCGCTTCGGTCAGGCGAGAGCAGGGTCGTCAAGTGCAGCCAGGCAGACCTCGCAGTGACGTTGGGTGTCAGCCGGGTTTCGATCGGAAAAGTGCTCAAGCGTTTGCAGGCAGACGGCCTGATCATCCAGCGCTATGGACGAATCGAAATTCCGGAGGTCGAGAACCTCAAAAGCTGGATAGCAGTGAGGGACCACCTGTTCCGCTTCGAAGCGTAGCGGGCTTGGGCGCATGCAGTGCGCCCAAAGGGCCAGC
>JARRLQ010000073.1:0-9730 GCA_037386905.1 Woeseiaceae bacterium | reverse complement strand
CCTTTTCGCGAAAAGGGCTCTGACCCCAACACTGTGATTCCAGCCACTTCCAGCAGTTTCACGGTCTCGAACACAGGCAGACCCACCACACCGGAGTAACTGCCCTGAATTTCCTCCACAAAAACGCCGCCCTTGCCCTGGATGGCGTAGGCGCCGGCCTTATCGGCCGGCTCCCCACTTTGCCAGTACTGCAAGGCCTCGTCAGGACTGATTTCCCGAAATCGCACATCAGTCACGGAAAGCGAGGCGCCGAGTTCTCCGCCCGCCCAGACCGCGACTCCTGTCATGACCTGGTGCGTCTTGCCGGACAGGGCCGTCAGCGTCGCCACCGCATCGTCCCCGTCACGCGGCTTGCCGAACACGTGGTCGCCGTAGACGACGGCCGTATCCGCACCGATGACCGCATAATTCTCGCCGGGCGAACCTGCCCGCGCCTTGGCTCCGGCCAGCCGCAATACCATGTCCTGCGCCGATTCGCCGCCCAGGCGCGTCTCATCCACATCAGCGCCACCAGTCGAAAATTCGAGGCCGAGCGCAGCGAGAATCTCGCGGCGCCGTGGCGATGAGGATGCAAGATGTAGGGGCTTATTCTCGATGATAGGGATGACCAACCTGCAGCGACCATGCACGATACATTTGTTCTGCAAATAATACCCGTGCGAGGCCATGAGGTAGCGTCAGATTCGATAATGACCAGGTGGAATCGGCTCGTTTGCCGACGCCGTCGGCAACGCCATCCGGTCCGCCGATGATGAAGCACAGGTCACGGCCATCTGCCTGCCAGGCGTCGAGGCGCTTCGACAGTTCATTGCTTGTGTATTGTTTGCCGCGTTCATCGAGCAGGACTACCTGCTCGGCCGGGTCGATCCGGGACAGGATCTGCTCGCCTTCGGCCTCCATCGCCCTGCCGGAGCGATCATTCTTGCCGCGCCGCACAGTGGCCATGACGTCAAGGCGAAACTTCCATTCGCGCGGGAAGCGCGCGGAATAGTTGCCGAATGCGTCATCAACCCACGCGGGTTGACGATCGCCGACAGCGATCAAGCGGATGTGCATGACCTAGGCGTCGGTGACGGCCAAATCACCGGCAGATCCGAGTGACCAGAGCTTCTCCAGGTTATAGAACTCACGCACTTTGGGCAGCATGACGTGCACAAGGGCATCCTGCAGATCGAGCAGCACCCACTCTCCGCCTTCCTCGCCTTCGACACCGATCGGCTTGTGACCGGCCGCCCTGGCTTTTTCGGCGACGTTGTCGGCCAGCGCCTGAACGTGACGATTCGACGTACCGCTTGCGACAATCATGTAGTCGGTCACGGTCGTCATATCGCGAACGTCCAGCGTTGTAACGTCCTGCGCCTTGATGTCGTCGAGCGCGTCGACGACCAGCGTGCATAGTTGCTCGCTATTCATGCGTTGTTCTCTGCGTTTATCAAATCAACTTCTCCTGTGTAACAACCACTCTCAACAATAATGTCCCGTACGCTGTCGGGCATCAAAAACCTGGGGTCGCGGCCCGCGGCAATCAATTCGCGGATTTCGGTGGACGCAATTTCGAGCTGGGTAACCTCGTGGTGAAATATGCATCCGTGGGACTTGGTGTGCAGGTCCGCAACGTCGTACGTACCGTGTGCTGCCAACAGGTCCCCAAGCGCACCGCTTGCGGGCAGCTGCCAGCCCGGGCGGTGAGCAACGATTATGTGGGCGATATTCAGAATTTCATCCCAGCGGTGCCATGACGTCAGGCCAAGATAGGCATCCATACCTGTAATCAGACACAACGACCGATCCCCGTGTTCCGCCCTCATCGCGGCCAGCGTATCAATCGTATATGACGGTCCTTCGCGCCTGAACTCGCAATCATCAACAACAAAGCCGGCCTGGCCCGCGACCGCGACCTCCACCATCCGGTATCGCAGTTCCGCTGGCGCAAAAGTGCTGCCGCGGTGCGGCGGATCCGCGCTTGGCACGAATCGCACGTGGTCCAGTTCCAGGGCTTGCAGTAGCTCGAAGGCCGATCGCAGGTGTCCGTAGTGAATAGGGTCAAAGGTGCCGCCGAAGATCCCGATCGGGCTCATCGTGTCGAAAGCCCCAGTACTATGTCGGTCGAAAGCTGCCAGGGATCTCCCCGAACCTGCCCCTTGGCGGCCTGGTCGGCCTGGCTCGCATCCTTGAGCAGGCGATGAAAATCACCATGCTTGTGGCGGCCGATGCAATTGCGCACGAGTGCCTGCCGGTTACTCCATACGCGATTCTTTTTCATGCCACCGGCGAGATCACCGCCCTGCGCGACCGTGTCAGTGAGCAAGGCCAGCGTGCGCAGCTCACGCGTTAGCGCCCACACGACGATGACAGGCTCCACCCCCTCCGCCTGCAACCCGGACAGAATCTTCAGCGCACGTCGTGCATCGCCACCCACCGCGGCATCGACCAGTTTGAACACGTCGTACCGCGAACTGTTCGCGACGGCGTTCGTTATGTCATCAGCCGTCACTTTTCCTTCACCGAGAATGAGGCGCAACTTCTCGATTTCCTGTGCTGCCGCAAGCAGGTTCCCTTCGATACGGTTCGCGATCAGCGAAACGGCATCACGTTCGGGATCCAGCCCCACCCTGCGCATGCGCTCGGCGATCCAGCGCGGCAGTTCGCGCAAATCAATCGGCCACACCGGCAGAAACACGCCCGCCGCCTCCAGGGCTTTGACCCACTTTGCTGATTGCGAACTCCTGTCGAGCTTCGGCGCCACAACGATGAACAACAAATCGTCGTCACAATTCTCAATGAAGTCTGCGATCGCCTGGCTGCCAATGCGTCCGGGCTTGCCCGTTGGCACACGCAGCTCGACGATGCGCTTTTCGGCAAACAAGGACAGGTTGGCGCCCGAATCGCGAAGTTGCGTCCAGTCGAATCCCGTCGTCGCAACGTGCAGGTCGCGCGATGTAAAACCGCGCTCGCGGGCTGCCGCCCGGATTGCATCGAGAGCTTCGTCAACCAGCAAATGCTCGTCGCCGGTTACGAGGTAACAGGGGGCAAGGTTTTTTTGCAGGTAGGTGGACAGCTGATTAGCGTTGATCTTCAACCAAGCTGCTCCATGTTTATGGACTCGCCTTCGAGCAGGACAGGAATGCCGTCGGCGACGGGGTAAAGGACTTTGCCGTCATCGGTCAGGAGCGCTTCGTCGAGCGCCTCGTCGAGCACCCTGCCGTCGCGATTGCTCAGCTTGCCATCACTGATCGCTGCGTTGACTTTCTTGAGAGTCTGGCCCTTGGCAAGGCTCAGCTCCTTGTGCGTCACAGGGCAGCGAAGAATAGCCAGTAAACGTTTGTCCATATATCTCCCGTACCCTGATAGGATAACGGCATCTCCCGAAGGATCAAGGTATGTCGAGATCGACCAACTGGCTCGATGGCGCAGCGGTCGGGCTGTCTGCCCTGTGCCTCATACACTGCCTGGCGTTGCCGCTGGTAGTGGCCGGGCTGCCATTTCTGGCGCAATTTGCCGAGGGGCATCTGCACAAGCAGATGCTGGTCGCCGTGCTGCCGCTCAGTGTCGTCGCGCTCGGCCTTGGATTTCGGCATCATCGCAACGCCAGAATCGTAGCCACGGGCTTTGTCGGCATGACCGTGCTGGCCATTGGCGCGACCTATGCGCATGATCACTGGGGCCTCGCCGCTGATCGCACGTTCACAATCTCGGGCGCGTTGGTGCTGGCCGTCGCTCATTTTTACAACAGCGTTCAGACGCGCGAGCGCAAGAAATCGGCCAGCTCCTGATTCTGGCGGCGCTCGGCCGCTTCGATAGCCGGTCCTATGTCGTCGGCCAACGGCACGAAATCCGGGTTCACGTGGCGACAACGCCCCATGATCTTGACCGCGGTCACATCGTCACCCTCCATTAGCAGACGCCGCAGGTATGACTGCGCGAACAGCAACGCAGGCATACTGTCTTCCCAGCGCAGCATCTGGTCCAGAAACCACGCCCAGGCAGCTTCAGGGTCCGGGTCGCGCTGCAACCAGCCTTCGATGTGCCTGAATCCGCCAGCGCGGTTGTCGCGACTGATGAAGCCGTACGCGTGGTTCAGCACGCTGGTACGCTCGTTGAGAAGAGCCTCATCGACAGCTTCCCGCGGTTTTTCGACCGCTTCGTGGATATCGACTTCTTCATGCAGCTCGTACGACTGTACAACAGCCCCTGTCATCGAGAAGAAGACGAGCACCAGGTAGAAAGCGATCATCTCGGTGAAAAATCCTGGCACGCCCGCAGCAGAGACACTGTTTACCGCAAACGCTGCGACCAGGATGTATGTCGGCAGGATCCAGTAGTCGCCCCCTGCGCGTCCGATCAGCCCGCCGATCGCCCTGGGGTTGAGTGATTCGATGGGCGACCTGGTGATGGCCAGCACGGCCAGCGACGCCGGCAAGACAGCCGAGAGGAGAACCGTCGCGATCAGCCAGCCTGGCCGGCCGTACAGATCGCCGAAGAGGTGGATTGCGTAATACGCGATGGCCAGGTGAACGATCATGAACAGGCTCCAGGCACCCTGGAACCAGTACAGGTCATCAACCTCCAGCGGACCCGGTTCCTTTCCCCTTGCACGACGATCGAGGACGCGCATCAGGTAGTGGAACAATGACGGCAGGATCAGGAAGGCAAGGAACAGGCCCAGCAGTCCTCCAAACGCAGCGAACTCGAGCATCAGGAAGATGAACGCCGCCGATAGCATCACGGTAAGGTTGCGCGCGGGATACGCGAACTCGCGCAGGATGTCAGCCGCGTTCATCGTCGTCTCTCTTCGATCCAGGCACCGGGTCATAGCCATGGCCTCCCCATGGATGGCAGCGGCCAATGCGCTTTGCGGCAAGCCACGTGCCACGAAATGCGCCATGCTCGCGCAGCGCCTCCATCGCGTATTGCGAGCACGTCGGTTCGAAGCGGCAGTTGGCCCCGAGCCAGGGCGAGATCAACATGCGGTACAGCCACACGAGAGCAAGCAGCGGCCAGGCCAGCACCTTGCCGATGGCCTTCAGCACTACGCGGCCTCCAGGGCCCCGGATGCGAAGTTGCGGATCGCCTTGAGCATCGAGGAAAGACCATTGCTGCGCGTCGGGCTCAGGTGTTGCTCGAGCGCGAGTGCCTCGACAAAGGTTGGCGGTGTATCGAGGATGTCCTGCGGCTTGCGCCCGCTGTATATGCGCAACAACAGCGCGATCAGCCCGGACACGATCGCCGCATCGGAAATCGCACGAAAGTGGAGTCGGCCATTATTTTCACTGGCCACGAACCAGACTTGCGACTGGCAGCCGCGAATCTTGTTGGCATCGATACGATCCGACTCGGGAAATTCGGGCAGCTTGCGGCCCATGTCGATCAGGTACTGGTAGCGGTCCATCCAGTCGTCAAAGAGCTGAAACTCCTCGACGATTTCTTCCTGCGCCTGTTCTACTTCGTTAGTCATCGCGCCGCCAGGTCGTGCCGTCAGGTCCATCCTCTATCTTGATGCCCGCTGCAGCCAGCTGGTCGCGGACAGCATCCGCTGTCGCGAAGTCCTTGTCCTTGCGCGCAACGTTGCGTTTGTCGATAAGCGCCTCGATCTCGTCGGACGACAGATCGCCATCGACATCACCGGCAAACCACTCCTCCGGATCGCTCTGCAACAGGCCCATGAGGTCACCAGACGCATACATTATGGCAGCCAGGCGCTGCTTCTCGCCCGCATCTTCGGTCTTGTTCAGCTCCTTCGCCAGCGCGAAGAACTCGGCCATCGCCCGCGGCGTATTGATGTCGTCTTCGAGCGCGGCGATCAGCGCCTCCGGCGGCTCGGCCTCGGCGCGCATCGAATCGGGCACGTCAATACCCCGCACCGCGCCATACAAACGGTCCAGCATGCGCTTCGACGACCTGATCGTGTCCTCGGACCAGTCCAGCGGTTGACGGTAATGCGCGCTCAGCAAGGCCATGCGGATGACTTCACCGGGCACGGTCTTGACGAGATCATGAACGAGCACGACGTTGCCCAGCGACTTGGACATCTTTTCCTGGTCCATCGACAGGAAACCGTTGTGCACCCAGTAGCGCGCAAAGTCTGCACCATCATGGGCGCAGCGGCTTTGCGCGAGCTCGTTTTCATGGTGCGGGAACACGAGATCCTGTCCGCCGGCATGAATATCAATCGTATCGCCGAGATGCTTCGCCGCCATCGCCGAGCATTCGATATGCCAGCCGGGGCGGCCCACACCCCAGGGTGACTCCCAGCCGGGCAGTTCCGGCGTCGACGGCTTCCAGAGCACGAAGTCATGCGCCGCTTTCTTGTACGGCGCGACCTCGACTCGCGAGCCTGCAATCATCTCGCGCAGGTCTCGTTTCGAAAGGGCGCCATAGTCATTGTACGACTCGACGTCGAACAACACGTGACCTTCCGCCTCGTACGCATGCCCGGATTCGATGAGTTTCTCGATCATGGCGATCATGTCGTCGATATGGCGCGTCGCGCGCGGCTCGACATCGGGCGGCAGCACACCAAGCGCCCCCATATCCTCGTTGTAGGCCTTCATGTACCTGGCCGTGATCTCGTCGATTGGCTTGCCGGTCTCGATAGAGGCCGCATTGATCTTGTCGTCGACATCCGTGAAGTTGCGGGCGAATGTCACGTCATAGCGGCGCCTTAGAACCCGCGCCAGCAAGTCAAAAACGACGGCCGGGCGCGCATTGCCGATGTGCGCATAGTTGTAGACCGTTGGCCCGCACAGGTACATCGTCACCTTGCCCTCCTGCAACGGTTCGAACGGGACCTTGCGGCCCTGGCGGGTGTCGTGAAGCTGTATGGTCATCGGGTTCCTGGTCGCGCTTGCCGAAAGCAGGCAATGATAGCAATATTGCCGCCCCGCTTAACGAATCATCGAGGAAACACAATGTCGGCTGCCCCGGTCAAGTTTCAAGCTCGCCAGTCCGTCGGCCAGGTCGAGGAAGGCAACGACTTCGCGCCCAGGTTCGACGATCGCGGCCTGATCACGGTCGTCACTACCGACGCCGATTCGGGCGAGCTGCTGATGCAGGGCTACATGAATGCCGAGGCGCTCGGCCTGACGATACAGACCGGCGAGGCGCACTACTGGAGCCGCAGCCGGGAAGTGCTGTGGCACAAGGGCGCGACGAGCGGCTTCGTGCAGAAGGTCCGGGAACTGCTGGTCGACGACGACCAGGACTGCATCTGGCTGCGCGTGGATGTGACCGGCGGCGCCAGTTGCCACGTCGGCTACCGCAGCTGTTTCTACCGCCGCGTGCCGGTCGGAGCGGAGTTCGACTCGCGGCAGTCGGATGGCCACATCGACCTCGAGTGGACGGACCGTGAGAAGGTGTTCGATCCTCAGGAAGTCTACGGCGACGCGCCAAATCCGACTAAACTGTAGTTATAGAGTAGTCACCCGCTGTCAGGACCGCTGCCGATTAGCTCGTCGCGCGCCACTTCCATCATGATCAATACGTTGCAGGGCGGAAATTGCTCGAGCAATGTAAACGTGCGGTAGTTGATCCACTCCGCGACGGGGTCGAAATGGTCCCGTTTGACGAAGATCAGTCTCTTCAGACCAACCAGGCACTCGCCGTGCATCTTCGCCGCAGTCACATCTTCGGCGTCCAGTCGCGTCTCGCTGAATCGCTTGGCAATTGATTCATAGGCGAATTCTTCGTCCTGCGCTGCGGCTGGCAGGCTGACCAGCAAGCTGGCCAACAGGACTGTCATCGCGTATCTCATTTCTGTTCTCCTTGCGGCGATTTGCTAGCCTCGCCGACCAACATACTGTGGGCCAATATCCGGGATGGACCCGGCGCCCATTTGCCCCATAACCATCGCCAGTTCCGCTTCCAGCATGTCGAGCACCTTGGCAACACCGGCGTCGCCGAAGGCGGCCAGTCCCCAGATATAGGCTCGCCCGATACAGACAGTGTCTGCGCCGAGCGCCAGCGCCTTGAAGATATCCGTGCCGCGCCGGAAGCCGCTGTCGATCATCACCGGGACTCGCCCGCCTACAGCGTCGACTACCTCCGGCAGGCTCTCGATGGAACCCCAGCCGCTCGCTTCCGCCCTGCCGCCATGGTTGGAGACGTAAACCGCATCAGCCCCTGCACGGACGCAACTCTCTGCATCCTCGGCTGTGACGATGCCTTTCACGACGATGTTCATCGACGTTATGTCGCGCAAACGATCCAGGTAATCCCAGGTCATCGCCGACATGTCCCAGTCTGCGATTACGGAACCGGTACCTTCATACATCGGCTTGGTCTTTATCCAGTCATCGGGCCCCGTTCCATGGCATGCGCTGCAATCGCGCTCGTCCGCCCTTGCAAACTGTCCCAGCAGCACGCGGTTGCTATCCGAATTGAGATCGACCGTCAGCACGACCGTTTGCGCCCCCGCTTGCTCGGCGCGCTTCACCATCTTCTCTGCCGTCGACCACTTGTTGGTCGGATAGAGCTGGAACCAGACGGGTTCGCCGCGGGCGGCGATGACATCTTCGATCGATCGCGTCGTGACGTTGGAAAGAATCTGCAGGTTGCCATTGGTCCTCGCACCTCGTGCCGAGGCCAGCTCGCCTTCGGCGTGGAACGCATTCTGGCTGCCGACCGGGGCCAGCACGATCGGGGAATTCAGCTTCTGGCCGAGAAGTTCGGTATCGAGGCTCACGTTCGACGTATCGACCATGCGCATTGCGCGCAGGTAGATGTCGTCGAATGCGCGGCGATTGGCACGTAGCGTCTCATTGCCACCGGTACCGGTCGCCAGGTAACCGTAATGCGACGTTGGCAGGACCTTCTTTGCGACATTGTGAAAGTCGAACACATCCAGCGCCTCGTCGGCTGACTGTATCAGGTACTCCGGCAAGGAAATCTGATCGAGCGTCTCATCGGCATAGACACGGCCGGCACGCGTGTAGGCGAGCACCGGGCTGGCGGCCAGAAACTGCAGGAATCGTCGGCGAGAATTTATGTTCACGTTACTCCCTCTTTTTCTTCTAATTCATGGTCGCGGCCAAAGCCGCTCCTACTGGCGAGCTCCTTCCCTAATATCTTCCTGACTTGCCGGGGCGGCGTTGTTCACGCAGCCTCTGGGCGAGTGGCACGGGTTCCTTGTAGGCAATCGCCCGCGCCTGGTACGTGTATTCGATCGTGCCGATCAGCCAAAGAAAGTAGCCCATCAGCTCGATGAATTCTTCTACTGCAAGCTTGGCCACGCGCACGTAGTTGTCGCCGAGCAGGGAAATCCACAACGGTTCGTGCCCGACGAGTCGTACAAAAGAGAACAGGATGACGGCCCCCGCAAACAACAATGCAAGTCCGGGCGACGGCCAGATTCTTGCCCACGCGATCTTGAGGCGCTTGCGCGACCGGTAGGTATACACGATGACGAACGCGGCCGGAAACCCGATCAGGACCTGCCACAGGTTATCGACCAGAAAACGGTCGAGGAAGTAATCGAGTTCGCGGATCATGAAGGCAAGCGCGAGGCCGCCAAATGGAATAGCAATCGGCCGCTGCGTCGGACAGTATTCCGCGACCCAGAGCATCAGTGCGCCGCACACGGCGATGATGATCGGCTGGATGATCTCGATCGGAGAGAACTCACTTGTTCCGAACTGGTCGCCCGGAGTCATGACGTGCAGCTTGAGGGCACCCGGAAAGGAGATCTCCAGCTGGGTTAGCAGCCAGGTCAGCAGCGTGATGCCGACGAAGTACG
>JARRLQ010000072.1:0-20331 GCA_037386905.1 Woeseiaceae bacterium | reverse complement strand
CCTCAGGCTGGGCCGTCTACTGTCGCGATGCCGAGTCCAATCTTAGTAACCGCGCTGGAGTTACGACCAACTGCCAAGGCTTTAATCTGCTTTAGCGTGATAACCAGGTGCATGGCGGCAGCCAATGGCCGCCGCCTGCGCTTCAATACAATGCTCGGCACAGAGACAGGTCCCTACCTTCGACGAGCAATGAGATGAATGTGCTTCGCAGGCACGTCCAAACGCTAGTGTCCGCTAATGGCCGATTGCTGACCCTGAAAACAGGGCATTTCAGCTGATTTGTAAGTCCGCTCCTGGTGGGAGCTGACGTTCGATTCAGGATGATCTAGAGCCAATCCAAATCGGTGCCGAATCTGCGCACAGGATGTCTGCTATGCACTCAAGAGCTGCCGTAGCGCCAAATTGGGCTAAACTGTCTCCTAGTGACCCAAAGCCGCCGTTCGATACCGAATCATTGAATCGTGGGGGAAGCGCAACATGAAAAACAGGATTGCAACCATGGCTTTGGCGGCCCTGGCCCTAAGCGGTTGTGGCACCCCGCTCTTCGATATAGGCCAGCAGCCGACGGCTAAGTTCGGCCGCACAGGCAGCCACATGCCCGAGAGCATCCGCACGACGATTTCGTCGGTCAGCGTGCACGCCGGTTCCGGCGCACCTTCGCTGTATGTTGGCGGCGATTACGGTGAGCCGACGATGACCGCGGGCGAAGGCGCGAAAGCGGGAGCCGCGGCCGGTGTCCTGGCTACGGGCGAGATGATGAGCGAGGACCTGCGCGCGACCATTCTGGTTCCGATCGTCCTTCCGATCGCGGTAGTCGCAGGCTCCATCGTCGGAGGCGCGGCCGCGAAAGTCAACGAGCAAGTACGCGAGTTTCGTGACGAACTGACCGATGAATTGCTTGACGAGTCGAACCCAGAGTTGCCGAGTGCGGAGCTCGCGCACGAACTTGAGGGCCTCCTTGTGTCGGCTGGCGATGTCAAGGTTTTGGACGACTCCGCAGCCGACGCGTCGCTGACGATCACGTTGACCGAGATTTCGATTGTAGTCGACGGTAACGACGCGGAGATGTCCGCGACGGCGCGCGCTGTGTTGCAGGGCCGTGACGGGCGAACCTTGTACTCAATCACTTACGGTTACTGGGATCGGAATTCGCTTTCCGATTGGGTTGCCAATGACAACGCATTGTGGAACGAGTTTAGATCCAATGCGCGGCGGCACATCGCGCGGGTCGTGAGTTCCGAGCTGTTCGAGTCGATTACAACGCGTCACGTATTGCGGCCCGTTGACAACGAATGGCAACGCCGCGCGAAATCTTCACCGCCGGTGCTGGCATGGGACTTTGTTCTCCTCGGCGGAGACGAATACGACGGCACCGACATCGCCGATAACCCCATCCATTTCGATCTCGAGGTCTACGACGGCCGCCGCCTCGTGTACGCGGCCCGGGACATTCCCGAAGCCCGGCACGAGATTGCGGCGAAAATCGCGCGCTGCAGGACGCTGTCCTGGTCCGTCAGGCCGCTGTTCGAGATCGGGGGCAGGAAGCGCGCCGGTGAGTGGATGAACCAGGTCACGTTCTGGGGCGCCAACCGCGAATACTGGGACGGATTGGCCGAGATCAGGACGAGGTGCGGGAAATGAGAACAAGGAGAATGGGCGCGATGCTGCTTGCATTTCTCACAATCGCTGCATGCGCAGCGCCGTTGAAGGAGATCGACTATTACGATGTCGATACACAGGCCTTGCTCAAGATCAGGAGCATGAGGGTCATCGACGATGCGTCCCGGGCCCAGGGCGATTACCGTGTGCTCGGTCAAGTCCAGGGTTTTTACTGCAATCCTAGGCCGCCGTACGCGGCGACGCCCGAGGCTACCGCGATCGACCAGGTGAAGCTGCGGGCGGCAATCGAGGGCGCCGATCATATCGGCACGCCAGCCTGCGTGTCGCGCAAGAACCGGGACATCAGATACAACTGTTTATCGACGGTCATCTGCACGGCTGAAGCGCTGGTGGCCGACTAGCCGGCGTTGGTCCGGACGAAATTGTCACGGGCAGACGAACAACAGGCGCGCTTCATGGGTTCGGATTAGTAGGGTATATCAACCTCGCCATCGCCTGTCATGGCGATTAGCAACCGTCCGCTTCTGGCCGAAAGCTGCCTGTCAGTCGACCGAAAAAACCGCCGTTCGAATGACCGCTTTCGGTGAAAGCAGACATCCAGGCGACTGCCCCAACTAATTTTCCATTCCGGATAAAGAAGACCCTCACACCCCTGCGTGTAGACGCGGGCCCCTACTGCGGTTTGCTGCGCAAAACGACAGCAATGCCTCCCAACGTTGCGACAGAGGCCAGTACCAGTCGCAGCGTGACGTCTTCGCCGAGTAACAGCACCCCACCGATAGCCGCGATAACAGGCGCGGAAAGCTGCACGGTGGCCGCCCGAATCGCCGTCAGCCCGCGCAGGGCGGCATACCACACGAAATAGCCGAGGCCGGAGGCGACTGCACCGGATGCAACGGCCAGCAATGCCCCGGTTACAGTAACCTCGAAGTCATTGATGAACACGAGACTCGCGCCCAGAGCCAGCGGCACGGAGTAAATAAAGTTGTATGCAGTTGATTCCATGGGATCGGGGGCGGTCCGGCCAAGCAGCGAATAGACACCCCACGAAACCCCTGCGATCGCCATTAGCAACGCACCTTTTGGATCAGGCGCAGTGACCCCCGGCGATACGAGATAGACAAGACCCGCGATTGCCAGCACTAACCCTGCCCACGATGCGCGCGAAAAATGTTCACCCGAACGCAGACCTACGGTGAACATCGTCAACTGGACGGCGCCGAACAGGATCAATGCTCCGGTTCCGGCAGCGAGCGACAAATAAGCCAGCGAGAAGAAGATCATGTAGGAGAACAACATGAAGACGGCGCGCAGGTCGACTTTGGGCCGGCCCTGTGAGCGAAGTCGGGGCAGGACAATGAAGCCGAGCATCACCGCGCCCGAGATTACGCGCACGGATGTGAAACTCGCGGCGTCGATGAGGCCCGCACCCAGTGCCATGCGACACAGCAGGGAGTTGGCGGCGAACGCCAACATCGCAATTGCTGTGAGCAGCACTGTGTTCACATCGTCAGGACTCCAGCAGCGGTTCCAGCCTGTCTATGATCGACTCCAGTTCCGGGCGATTGGCGCGCAGTTCCTCGACAGACAGACCGCTGAGCTCATACGGCAATACGAGCCACTCGTCGGTTTCGTGCACGTAGTAGTCGGGGACCCGCAAGGTCTTCTCACCCGGCCGATACCAGACCGTGGCAATGCGAATATCCTGCGGCAGGTTTCGGCGCGTTTTCAGCGCGAGCTGGTCGATGACAGCCTTGACGCTCGAGCCAGTACTGTAGACATCGTCGACGATCAGCATCGAGTGATGCGAGCACAGGTTTTCCAGCAGATATTGCAGGCCGTGGACGCGAATGGAGTCGGCCCTGGACACCATCTCGTCATAACTCGCTGCGCCACGGTAGGAGGTGCGGATCGCGATGTGGTCCGTCTTCACGCCAAGGAATTCGAGCCCTTCCTGTACCGCAATGCCAACGGCGCTGCCGCCACGCCAGAGCCCGACGAGAAAATCGGGTTCAAAGCCGGAGTCGGAAATCCGGGCTGCGAGCCTGAATGAATCCCTGAGGAGGTCGTCCGCGGCGACGAATCGTTTTGTCATTGTTTTTCCGGGGCT
The DNA here is from genome assembly GCA_037386905.1 of Woeseiaceae bacterium. Classification (GTDB taxonomy): domain Bacteria; phylum Pseudomonadota; class Gammaproteobacteria; order Steroidobacterales; family Woeseiaceae; genus UBA1847. The sequence goes on along the minus strand of JARRLQ010000072.1, from coordinate 16,601 downwards.
GTGCTGCGGTAGAATCGTCGCAAGATTATAGCGGCACAAGAACAAGAATGAACAAGATCGTCCTTTCCGCGCAGGATTTACTCGAAGACTCGTTCCGGCTGGGACTCAGGGTGCTTGAAGACGGCTTCAAGCCCACCATGATCATCGCCCTGTGGCGCGGCGGGACGCCGGTTGGCATGGCCGTGCAGGAGATCATGGCTTACTGCGGCGTCGAGTCAGACCATATCGCCATTCGTACATCGTCGTATGTCGGCGTCGACGAACGCGGAGCCGTTGCCGTGCACGGACTCAACTACATCATCAAGAAGATTTGCTACGACGATCGCGTGTTGATCGTCGATGACGTATTCGATACGGGCAACACGATCAAGGCTGTCATCGAAGAGTTCCATGCCAGGGCTCGTGGCAATACACCGGAGGATATCCGTATCGCGGTGCCGTGGTACAAGCCTGAGCGCAACGAGACCGACATCGTGCCCGACTACTTCATTCGCGAGACGAGCGAGTGGCTCGTGTTCCCGCATGAACTCGACGCACTTGATCCGGAAGAGTTGCGCAAGGAACGCCCGCAGATCGCGCAGATCATCGAGGGTGCCAGAGAGCGGCGCCAATCGGCCTGAGCAAACCACGATGATGCAGCGTATCTGTGTCTACTGTGGCTCGAGCCCCGGTGGCAACGAGATTTACACCAGGGCGGCGCACGAACTTGCCGACGCGCTGGTGCAGAACGGAATCGAGCTGGTTTACGGCGGTGCGCACAAGGGTACGATGGGTATCCTCGCCGACGCTGTAATGGCGCAAGGCGGGGCGGTCCATGGAGTGATTCCGCAGATTCTCGAGGAAAAGGAAATCGCACACACGGGGCTGACCGAATTACACATCGTCAATTCGATGCATGAAAGAAAGTCGATGATGGCAGCGTTATCCGATGCCTTCATTGCTTTGCCGGGCGGGTTCGGAACGCTCGAGGAGTTGATCGAGATCGTCACCTGGGGACAGTTACGCTTCCACGAAAAGCCATGCGGTGTGATCAATGTAAACGGCTACTTCGACAAGTTGCTCGAATTTCTAGATCACATGCAGGCGGAAGAGTTTCTCAAGCCCGAGAACCGGGCAATGCTGCTGGCCGATAGCAGCCCCGCGGGACTGATTCACCAATTCGAGCAATACCTGCCGCCGGCGACGGAGAAATGGATCGAAAACAGCAGTCCATGAGCGCAAATCCGCTGGACATTATTGCTGCCCCGGCTCCGGTTATCCCGAAAGCGGCCGTCCTGGCCGAACTGGACCGGGAATACAACCTGGCCGGGACGCTCGCACCCCTGGTGAGTGAGCGCGACCAGAACTTTCGTCTCGAGGCCGCTGATGGCCGGATGTTTGTCGTCAAGATCGCCAATGCCGCCGAGCCCACCCAAATCACCGATTTCCAGGTTCGGGCGCTGCAGTTTCTTGAAGAACGGGAATGCCCGGTGGCGGTGCCACGCGTCCTGCGGACAACGACCGGAGCGGTATCAACCACGATAAGTCACGGCGACTCCAGCCACGTGCTCCGCGTTGTCAGTTACGTGCCGGGTATTCCTTTGGAAAGTACCGAGGCCGGGCCGAGGCTGGCCTTTGAACTCGGTAAGGCGCTCGGGCAGCTGGACCAGTCGCTCGACGGGTTTTCGCATCCGGGCGAGTCGCAGGTTCTGCTGTGGGATATGCAACGGGCGGGCGACGTGATCTGCGCACGCAGGTTATTCACAACGACTTCAATCCTGGAAACGTCCTCATCACGGAAGCGCAGCCCCCGGCCGTCGCGGGCGTCATCGATTTCGGCGATATGTTGCGCGCGCCTCTTGTTATCGACCTCGCCATCGCCGCCTCGTATTTTCGCGAGATTGATGATGAGCTTGCCGGGACGCGCTCGCTGGTCGCCGGGTTCGATTCGATCATCCCGCTGCAGCATGTCGAGAGGGACATCCTGTTCGAGCTCATACGCATGCGGCTGGCGACGACAATCACGATTCTGCACTGGCGGGCATCGGCACGCTCGAGCGACGACCCCTACCTCAAGAAGGCGCTGCAGGAACGGAGCGCGGAACGCTTCCTGCTGCATCTGAGTGCACTTGGCAGTGAGTCGTTTTCGCGCACCGTTTTTGCCTAAAAATTTAAGTCAAATCATGACCTTAAGGTGCCGACCACGCCGTCACGGCGCCACTTTACTTTCCGGTTTGTGAAATTTGGACCACTGGTAGCGAACTTGCTTGCGCGAAGATGTGCAGCAGTTCCTGAAAACAATGGCTTAGCGCCATAAAATTATCGCGCATTTCGTTAAATCAGATTGGGCAAATGGATTTCGACCTCGCGATCGCGGTGTTATTGATGTGTAGTTCGGCGTGCTACTTCGCGCTGGGCTTGCGCCTCGTCACTGCCAAGCGCGATGTGGGCACGATGCCGATCGGATTGTTGTTTCTCGTCATCAGCGTCTGGGTTGTCGGCGGGGCGATCGAACTTGTCTCCGCGTCGTTCTACGTGTTCTCGATTGGACGGACAATGCATTTTGTCGGAACCGCGCTTCTGCCCGTCGCAGCCTATTTTTGCTTCCGCGAGTACACGGGGCGCTCTACCAGTATCCACCGCATCGTGTTGTTACTGGTTATTCCATTCGTGTCGATCGCGCTGGCCGCAACAAATTATTTCCATGAATTCATGTGGTACCTGCCCATCGCGAACGAAGCAGGTGAGTTCCTGACGCGACCGCAAAAGTGGGGGCCGTGGTTCCTGTACGTACACGCGCCGTACAGCTATATCGTAATCGGTGCCGCCATGCTCACGCTGTTGTCGCACAGTTCGGCTGTCGCCCGGGCACACCGCCGCGGCCTGTTCCTGCTCACCGGTGCCTGCTTGGGTCCGCTGACCGCGACACTGGCCTACGACGTCGGCATCGGCCCTGACACCATTTCCTATGTGCCGATCGTGTTTACGATCATGCTGCCGATTTACGCGTGGCTGGTTCTTGCCGAGCAAATCGTCGAGTTCACGCCGCTTGCGTACGAGACTGTTTTCCAGAACATGCAGGACCCCGTCGTTGTTGTCGACGAACAGGGCCGTATCATCGGCCTCAATCACAGGGCCGAGTATCTGCTCGACATTACCGAGACGTCAGCGCTTCTCGAGCCCCTGAACAATTTCTTTGGTGAGGATTCTCCCGAGGTTTTCGAGGCACTGGATTCGGGTGAGCCGAAGAAGATGATGACAAACACGGGGCGCTTCCTGCATGTGCAGGCATCGCCCATGAACTCGGAGCGTGCTTCGCTTCGAGAAGGCAAGGTCCTCATGTTTCGCGATGTCAGTGATGTCGAGCGAGCCCAGGCCGAAGTGCGCGCAAGCGAAAAGCTGCTGCGTACGCTGATTGATCACTCGGTGAACGGCATTCTGCGACTTCGCTGGGTCCAGGAAGAAAACGACGACTTCAGGAAGTTGCGCTGTGTGTTCGCCAATGCGATGGCCGGCAAGTTCCTGGGCGCCGATCGTGAAGACCTGGTTGACTGCACAGGCGCACAAATTGTCAAAATCGCGGGCAACGCGATGGGCCCTGATGAGCTGGATCCCCTGGTAGAGGAATTTGGCAGGACGACCGAATCCGGGGGCAGTATCGACGTAGAGGTGCATCACACATCGGGCGGCTCGGACAAGTGGTTGCGCATGATCTGCGAGCCGTTTGGAACAGATATTGCCCTGACGCTTGTCGATATTACCGACGGCAAGGTGAAAGAGCGCCACATGGAATCGATGGCCCTGTCGGATCCGCTCACGGGCGTGCTGAACCGCCGCGGGTTCGAGCGGGATGCCTCCAAGCGCCTGACCGAGAGCGCCGACGATGCGACGGGTGCGCTGCTGTTCATCGACCTCAACGACTTTAAGGTCATCAACGACAGTCACGGCCATGAAATCGGCGACCAGCTGCTGACAATTGCAGCCAAGCGCCTTCGCAAGAGCCTGCGCTCCTGTGACATTATCGGGCGGCCCGGTGGCGACGAGTTTGTGGCCCTTGTGCCTGACGTCGAGCCGGATGTGGCCGACAAGCTCGCGACTCGCCTGGCCAATGCGCTGGAAGAGGTCTACGTGATTGGCAAGGAGTCCCTGCATTGCGCTGCCAGTATCGGTCTTGCGTTATACCCGAAGAACGCCAATACGCTGACCGGCCTGATGCGCGAGGCCGACCAGGCAATGTACCGCGCCAAGGCTCGCTGCCGCGGTGTCACCGATATTCGTAGCGCGGATCTGCTCGAAAAAGCAATGTAATAAATCTCTCCTCCTGCCGGTCTGGATATCAGGATTTCCTGAGGAGAGAGACGGATGTCGGGCCCACGTTTTTCAATCACCGGTGCACTGGCTGCAGTGCTGATCATGAGTCTCGCGAGCAGTCTGTCGCTGCAATACGGGCATGCCGATGTACCTATCGCGGCGACGGCCGAAGACGCACAGCCGCTGCAGGCTGGACAGGGCGCGCCGCGCTTCACGGTGCGCACTGTCGACAATAAGGCTTTCGACTTCGATCCTCAGAATCTCGAGCGGCCCGTTGTTCTTATTACGTTCCGCGGCGGCTGGTGCCCGTTCTGCAATATGCACCTTTCAGAGCTCAAGGATGTTGTTCCAGATATCCGTGCAATGGGTGCTGATGTGTTGTTCCTGAGCGGCGACCGCCCGGAACTCCTGTACAGCAGCCTTGGCCGCGAGACCCAGGAAGCCATTGACGGTCTGCAGTACACGATCCTGTCCGATGCCGATGCGCAGGCGGCAATCGCATTGGGCATAGCCTTCAGGGTGTCGCAGGCAACCATTGACCGGCGCTACGAAAAGCAACAGGACATTCAAGGCTCGTCGATGTCGCGCCATGGTGTGCTGCCGGTGCCAGCAGTATTTGCCATCGGGACTGACGGCGTGATTGCTTTCACGTTCGCGGACCCGAACTACAAAGTGCGCCTGCCGGCTGAAGAGTTGCTACAGATTGTGGAACAACTTGTAAACGAGGAATAGTCGCACACCGGGGGGGATGGTACGCTTCGCGGACTGTGACCTCACTCTTCAGCAAAGCAACAAATATTCGGCAGAACGAGATCGCTGCGGCGCTCCTGTCACTGTTCTTCGTGTTCTCGTTGATGCTTGCGTACAACATCATGAAGCCCGTGCGCGATGCTATGGCGCCGGACTGGAGCGACACAGAGACGGCGTGGCTATGGACCTACAACTTCGGCTTCAGCCTCGTGGCAGTCAGTCTGTATGGTTTCGCTGTGTCGCGGACACGGCTCAAGGTCCTCATTCCAGGGGTCTACGCGTTTTTTGCCGCGTCATTCGTGCTTTTCTACGTGGCTGCAAGCACCGTCAAAGACGCGACCCTGGTCGACAAGTCTTTTTTCCTGTGGATCAGCGTCTTCTCGCTTTTTCATATATCGGTATTCTGGAGCCTGATGTCCGACCTGTTTACCAGGGAGCAGGCACCGAGGCTGTTTGCATTCATCGCCAGCGGCGCGAGCATTGGCACGATCGCGGGTTCCTCGGTCACGCTGCTGCTGGCAAAAGTCGTGGGCACGCTGAACCTGATGCTGATCGCCGCCCTGATCCTGGTGGCGATCGTGCCAATCGTCGGCGTGTTGTACCGGCTCAGGTCGACTTCGCTGGCAACGGACGGCGAGCCACTGACGAGTGACGCGATCGTTAGCGGCAATCCGTTCGCCGGGTTCAGGGACTTCGTCAGAAATCCGTTCCTGCTCGGCATCGCGCTGTTTATTTTTCTGTATACGTCCATCGGCTCATTCGCGTGGTTCGAGATCAAGAACCTCCTGGAACCGTTCGAGCGCGACGAGCGCGCGCAGATCTGGGCTGCAATCAACCTGACTGTCAACGTCCTGGCAATAGTAACCGCCATGCTGATAACCGGGCGCATTGCGGAGCGGTTCGGACTTGCCAGGACCCTGGCCCTGGTCCCGCTGGCTGTCGCAGTTGGATTCGCGGTGCTCGTTGTCAACCCGGTCCTCGCCATCGTTATCGTTGCCTGGATTATTCTGAAGAGCGGTAACTACTCCATAACCCGACCCGGGCGCGAGATGCTTTACACGCTTGTCAGTCGTGAGGAACGGTTCAAGGCAAAACCGGTAATTGACATTGTCGTCTATCGAGGCGGCGACACTCTGGCAGGCTGGTCATTTGCCGGCCTGACAGCCGGGCTCGGGCTCGGCATGGGAGGTGTCGCCGCGGTCGGCGTAGCGATTGCCATCATATGGGCAATGGTCGGGGTCTACCTTGGCCGAAAATACGAAGGGGAAAAGTAGTGGCATTGCGTAACAGCACGACAGAATTCGGATCGCTCGCGAAGTGGCTGCACTGGCTGGTTGCGATGGGCATATTCGTGATTCTGTATCTCGGCCTCGAGCAGGCTGGCATGGAACGCGGCCCCGAGAAGCTGGAGATGCGCGTTATCCACGGCTCGATTGCCCTCATCGTGCTGCTGCTGATGACGATACGGCTAGTCTGGCGAGTCATGAACGAGACGCCGGCTCACCCCGAAGGGATGCCGGGCTGGCAGCGTGCTTCCGCAACATTCGTGCACTGGGCGATATATGTTGCTGTATTTGTGCAACTGATATCGGGCCCGATCACAGTCACAACGGGCGACAGCAATGTGTCGTTCTTCGGGCTGTTCGAGTTTTCGCTTCCCGTGGAAAAAAGTCGCGAGGCGCATCATTTCTGGGAAGAGGTTCACGAGGTTTCCTGGAAGATCGTCGCATTGCTCGTCGTCATCCACATTCTCGGCGCGCTCTATAATCATTTCGTCGCCAAGAACGATGTGCTGCGGCGCATAAGCACCGGAATCAAGAGTGGCTGAGGCGTTCATTTGCGATGCCGTTCGGACGCCGATCGGCCGCTATGGTGGCTGCCTGTCGGCGGTGCGGGCGGATGATCTTGGTGCAATCCCGATGGCAGCGCTTCTCGAGCGCAATACGAAGCTCGATCCCGTGGCGATTGGCGATATCGCCTACGGCTGCGCGAACCAGGCAGGTGAGGACAACCGCAATGTTGCTCGCATGTCGTCGCTGCTCGCCGGTATTCCGGTTTCGGTACCTGCCGCGACCGTGAATCGATTGTGCGGTTCCGGGATGAATGCAGTCGGCAATATCGCTGATGCAATTCGAGTTGGCGGGCTCGAGGTCGGTGTTGCCGGTGGTGTCGAGTCGATGTCGCGCGCGCCATTCGTGCTCGGCAAACAGTCTGCTGCGTTCGGGCGCAGTACCGAGATGTACGACACGACACTGGGCTGGCGTTTCGTCAACAAAAAGCTCGAAGGGCAGTATGGCGTCGACTCGATGGCCGAGACTGCTGAAAATGTTGCAGACGACTACAAGGTATCGCGGGAAGACCAGGATGCGTTTGCACTGCGCAGCCAGCAGAGGGCGGAATCTGCGATCGCTGCCGGCACATTTAATGAGGAAATCGTTGCGGCAATTATCCCGCAGCGCAAGGGCGATGCCACTGTCGTCGACATCGACGAACACCCGCGACCGGGTTCGACGATCGAGGGGCTTACGAAGCTGCGCCCGATCGTACGCGCCGACGGCACGATCACGGCAGGCAACGCATCCGGCATCAATGACGGCGCGTGCGCGTTGTTGCTGGCGTCGGAATCCGCGGCTAAAGATCACGACCTGGAACCGATCGCACGCGTTGTCGCGTGGGCCGTGGCTGGTGTTGAGCCGCGAGTCATGGGTATCGGACCGGCGCCGGCGTCCGAAAAAGTGCTGGCGCTGGCAGGTATGACCATCGACCAGATGGACGTTATCGAACTGAATGAAGCGTTTGCGGCGCAGGGACTAGCCACTCTGCGCATGCTCGGCATCGCTGATGACGCGGAAAATGTGAACCCGAATGGCGGCGCGATTGCGCTGGGACATCCATTGGGCATGTCCGGCGCGCGACTCGTGACAACTGCTGCATACCAGTTGCGCCGCACGAATGGTCGCCTGGCACTTTGCACAATGTGCATAGGCGTGGGGCAGGGCATCGCAATGATCATCGAAAGGGTGTGATGAAAAAACCGCCGAGCTACGAGACCCGGGAACTTCGCGAATTTGGGGAGGTCCTGCAGGGCCGCCGAACGATCAACCTGTACCTGCAAACGCCGGTTCCCGAAGAGCTGGTTCGCGAGGCAATTGAAGCAGCCACCTGGGCGCCCAACCATCATGTGACCGAACCGTGGCGCTTCTACCTGTTCGGTCGGCAAACCATCGATGCCTGCCTCGACCTTTGCCGCGAGATCGTGACGAAGAAGAAGGGTGACCCGAAGGCAGGGGAGCATAAGGCTGCGACCTGGTCGGAAAAGCCCGGCTGGTTATTGATTACCTGCCGCAAGTCGGACGACGAGCTTATGCAGCAGGAAGACTACGCCGCCTGCTGTGCCGCGACACAAAACTTCATGCTGTATCTCTGGAAGGCCGGGGTCGGCACCAAGTGGACGACGGGCGATATCACGCGCGATCCCCGGTTCTACGAAATTGCCGGCGTCGATCCCAACGAAGAATTCGTCGTCGGGCTGGTCTGGTATGGCTATCCAAAGCTGACGCCGACCCAGAATCGTCGACCACTTGCCGAAGTTATGAGTGAGCTGCCGTAGGTCAGTCCCTCGCGAGTTCGTCGGGGTGGTGCACGATTGTGGGACAGAAGATCGGTCTGGCCAGGAATACCAGAACGCTGGCAATTCCAGCACAGCCGATGATCACGACGGAGTTTCGGATGGTGCCGTTGTAGATTGCCGCGCCGAGCAGGGCGCCAGAGGCACCAAAGATGTTTTGTAGCGTACCTATGATCGAAGACGCGACACCCGCGATCTTCGGCAACGGGTCGAGCGCGAGGACGGTCGCATTCGGCATCACGATCGCAACCGTGAACATGAATAGTGCAAGGCTTGGCCAGAGCAGCATGAACGGGGCAGCGTCAGCCAGTGCGATCAGTATCAGCGATATGCCACTTATGCCGTACAGCGCTATACCGATGGCGATAATCTGAAGCGAGTCGAACCTCTCAACCAGGATGCGGTTGACCGCAGCGCCGATCAATATCGAAATGCCAAACGTTGCGAAAAGGAAACCGAACTGCGTAACGCTGAATCCGTAGATCTCGACGACGAGCGCGGCCGATACGGCGATGATCGACAGGAAGCCTGCCGGTGGAATCACGATAAGTAGCAGCCCGAATATGCTCTGCCGGTGGGAGAAGAACTCGGTAAAGCTGGTCTTGAGTTGTCGCACAGGATGCTGGTTTTCGCGCGGGTGGTGCGTTTCGGTGAGGTTCAGGCGAACCAGCAGCATGATCACGACGGCAAGCCCGATGACGAAAGTGAACGGCGCCCGCCATCCCCAATGAGCAACGAGAAAAGCGCCGATACTTGGTGCGACCACGGGGGCGGCCGTAAATATCATCGTCATCAAGGACATGAGCTTCGCCGCTGCGTTGCCACTCGAAACATCGCGGACGATTGCGCGCGACAGCACGATAGCCGGCGCGGCTCCGATTCCCTGTACAAAACGGCCCACCAGCATGACTCCGATAGAGTCGGCCGTAGCCGACGCAATTGCGCCAACCATGAACAGGGTCATGCCGGCGAACAGCACTGGAAGCCGACCGACACGGTCCGAGACCAGGCCGGCCGGAATCTGTCCGAACGCCATGCCGATCATGAAAATGCCGACGATTTTCTGGCCGCGCGACAGGCTCGTTGCCAGCGCCTCGACCATCGCGGGCACCGCAGGCAGGCTCACGTCGACGGTGAACGCTGCCAACAGCGTCATGAGGCCGAGTGTAACGACGAAGCTACGACTTTGGGTGGGTAAAGGGGACGTCACTATCAGCTCAGACTGACACTGCGCCCCGAAATAAACAACCCTGAAAGAGGCTGGCGACCCAGCCAGTATGACAAGTCACGCGGGTGAGAAATATCCCACACTGCAAGGTCGGCACGCTTGCCGATTTCGATCGTGCCGCGATCATTGAGTCCCAGCGCGCGCGCGGCCTCGCGGGTTACGCCTGCGAGGCACTCCTCGGGCGTTAGCGCAAACAACCTGCAGCCCAGGGCCATGGCTTCGCGCACTGACGTAAGCGGTGAGGTGCCAGGATTACAGTCAGTGGCCAGCGCAATGGCAACTCCTTCGGAACGCATTGCCTCGATCGGCGGCCGCCGTGTCTCATTGAGTGTCAGGTAGGCGCCCGGCAATAAAACGGCGATTGTCCCGGCTTTTGCCATGGCGGCAATACCATTCGCGGGTGTGTATTCGAGGTGATCCGCTGACAGCGCCAGGAAACTCGCGGCAAGTTCGGCGCCACCGCAATCACTGAGTTGGTCCGCATGTAGCTTGACCGGCAGCGCGTGTTTCCTTGCCGCGGCAAACACGCGCCGGACCTGATCGGCGTCGAAGGCGATCGATTCACAATAGGCGTCAACAGCATCGGCGAGGCCGCGTTCAGCGACAGCAGGAATCAGTTCATCGCAAATCAGGTCGATAAACGCATTGGGATCGTCCCGGTACTCGGGGGGAACGGCGTGTGCCGCGAGTAATGTCACCCTGACTGTTGCATCGGACGCCGTATCGAGTTGCCTCGCAACCTCGAGCATCTTCAGCTCGTTCTCGATATCGAGACCGTAACCCGACTTTACTTCTACAGTTGCCGCACCACTCGCAATGATCGCATCCAGGCGGTCGAGCGCGGCATCGAAAAGCTCTTCCGGACTCGCGTCGCGCGTCGCATTGACCGTCGACAAGATGCCACCGCCGGCTCGCGCGATGTCTTCGTAACTCGCGCCTTGAAGTCTTTGCTCGAATTCGGCCGCCCGGTCTCCCCCGAATATGAGGTGCGTGTGGCAATCGACAAGCGCGGGTGTCACCCACTTGCCGTGCAATGAACGGGAATCGCTGGCCTGGAAATCCGGGGCGCGAGAGGCAGAACCGACCCACGCGATCGCGCCTTCGGCGATGCCTATTACGCCATCTTCGATGATGCCGTAACCGTCATCGGCGGACTGCATCGTGGCGATGCATACGTCCGTCAGCACGAGGTTCCAGTGGTTCATTCGCTACTCCCTAAATTGCATTCGACCGTATCATGGTCTAGCCTGTATATACAACTTAACGGGGCCATGATGGACACGATTTTTGCGCGTAAGGCATTGATTAATAAGGGCTGGGCAGACAACGTCCGGCTCGGCGTACGCGCGGGTCATGTCGAATCGGTCGAAACCGGCGTTACCCGACGTGAATCTGATACCGAGGCCGGCATCGTGATTCCCGGGCTGTGCAATGCTCACAGCCACGCATTCCAGCGGGCGCTTGCCGGCCGCACCGAGGAGCGCTCGCCCGAAGGGCATGACAATTTCTGGAGCTGGCGCGAGCGCATGTACGCACTCGCCGGCAAGCTGGATGCCGAAGCGTTGGCAGTCATCGCTCGGCAAGCCTACGTCGAGATGGTCTCGAGCGGCTACACCTCGGTCGCCGAGTTTCACTACCTCCACCATGCTCGCGGCAGTAGCGAGAAAGGCGCCATGTTCGAGGCAATCTGCGAGGCGGCCAAGGGCAGCGGCATCCGTCTGACATACGTGCCCGTTCTTTATGAACGGGCCGGTTTCGACCAGCCCGAGCCACAGGGTCACCAGGCGTTGGCAGATCTTCGTTGCAGCAAATTGTGGCGGCGGCAGATCGCCCGATCCACCTGCACATCGCCGAGCAGCAGCTCGAGGTGGACCAGTGCCTGGCAGCCTGCGGCCAGCGGCCCGTGCAATGGTTGCTCGATAACTTCGAGGTCGATGAACGCTGGTGCCTCGTGCATGCCACGCACATTGATAGCGACGAGACCAGGGCCCTCGCGCAGTCCGGCGCCGTTGTCTGCCTCTGCCCGAGCACCGAGGCAAACCTCGGCGATGGCCTGTTCCCGCTGCATGATTTCCTTAGTGCCGGTGGCGACATCGCAATCGGTTCAGATAGTCACGTCTCGATCAATCCGTTCGAGGAATTGCGCTGGCTGGAGTATGGCCAGCGGCTTGCCTCTCAGTCTCGCAATGTGGCGGCACTCGAGCAGGCACATGTCGGCAGGGAATTGTTCACGCGTGCTCTCCATGGTGGATTGCAGGCAAGCGGTCACGAACCGCAGGGCATCAGGGCAGGCGGCCTCGCCGACCTGGTGGTCCTCTACGACGATGACCCGATGCTCGTCGGTCATGGCGACGCATCGTTGCTCGACGCGCTCGTGTTTTCAGGGTACCGGCTGCCGATCGAGCGGGTCATGGTCAATGGCAAATGGCAGGTGATCGATGGCCAGCACGTCGCCAGCGAACAGGCCAAGCTCGCCTATGCCGAGACGCTGCGCCGTATCGGGGTTGCAGCATGAGCGCCGCTACAAAGCCTATGTACCAGCAGCTCAAGGACCTGATCATCGGGAGAATCTCGACCGGGGAGTTGGGTCCGGCAGATCGTGTTCCGTCGGAGAACGAACTCGTCGAAGCAATGAACGTGTCGCGCATGACGGCCAATCGCGCATTGCGCGAACTGACCGATGAGGGCTACGTTCGCCGTATTGCAGGGCGCGGAACGTTCGTTGCCGACTTTCGGGCTGGCTCCCATGTCCTCGAGGTCCAGAACATCGCCGACGAGATCGGGCAGCGTGGTCACGAGCATACAGCCGAGGTCCTGCGCCAGTCGCTGCAGCATGCGCGCGGCGAAGTCGCTCGCGCATTGCATGTCGAACAGGGGACCGATGTATTTCACCTGTTGCTCGTACACCGGGAAAACGGTGTACCGATCCAGGTTGAGGACCGGCATGTCGTTGCCGATTTCGCACCGGATTGTCTCGAACAGGACTTTACCGAAGTAACGCCGAGCGCGTACCTGACGGCGATATCTCCGTTGCAGGAGGCGGAGCAGGTCGTCCGTGCGGCGCGACCGAACGCCGCCATCATGCAGCGGCTCGAAATGGCAAGTGATGAGCCGAGCCTCGTTGTCATCCGCAGGACCTGGTCGCACGGCAGGCCTGTCACCTTCGCACGCTTACATCACCCGGGCAGCCGCTACGAGCTGAGCGGGCACTACACACCACCCGGAACACCCAAATCGACGACCGCAGACGTCGTGGAACTGGAGAAATTGCAACAATGAAAGACACACGCAAAATCAAGGCACCAACTGGCACAACGCTGCAGGCAAAGAGCTGGCTTACCGAGGCGCCACTGCGCATGATCATGAACAACCTCGATCCCGAGGTTGCGGAACGTCCCGAAGACCTGGTCGTTTACGGCGGCATCGGCAAAGCAGCACGCAACTGGGACGCCTTCGACAAGATCGTCGAAACACTCAAGGGGCTCGAAAGTGACGAAACCCTGCTCGTGCAGTCGGGCAAGCCGGTCGGTGTTTTTCGTACACACGAAGATGCGCCGCGCGTGCTGATAGCGAATTCCAACCTCGTGCCGGCATGGGCGAACTGGGAGCACTTCCGCGAACTCGATCGCAAGGGCCTGATGATGTTCGGCCAGATGACGGCCGGGTCGTGGATTTACATCGGCAGCCAGGGCATCGTGCAGGGCACCTACGAGACCTTCGTCGAAATGGGCCGGCAGCATTACGGCGGTGATCTCAGCGGGCGCTGGATCCTTACAGCAGGCCTCGGTGGCATGGGCGGCGCGCAGCCGCTGGCAGCTACAATGGCGGGCGCTTCAATGCTGGCAATCGAATGCCAGCCAAGCCGCATCCAGAAACGTCTCGATACCGGGTACCTCGACACGAGCACCGAGTCGCTGGATGAGGCGCTCGAACTGATTGAAAAGTCGGTGGCGGACAAGAAGCCACTGAGCGTCGGTTTGCTGGGCAATGCTGCCGAGATTCTGCCCGAACTGCTGAAGCGCGGTGTTCGCCCCGACGCGGTCACTGACCAGACCTCAGCGCACGATCCGGCCAATGGCTACCTGCCGATTGGCTGGACGCTGGAACAGTGGGAGAAGGAACGCGTCGACAATCCGGATGGTGTCGCAGATGCGGCGCGCAAGTCGATGGTCGTGCATGTGCAGGCGATGCTCGAGTTTCATGCGGCCGGTATCCCGACATTCGATTACGGCAACAACATCCGCCAGGAAGCGAAAAACGAGGGTGTCGACAACGCATTCGACTTCCCCGGCTTCGTGCCCGCATACGTGCGGCCGCTCTTCTGCCGCGGCATTGGCCCGTTTCGCTGGGCGGCGCTGTCCGGTGACCCGGAAGACATCTACAAGACCGATGCGAAAGTCAAAGAACTGATGCCCGACAATCCGCATCTGCATAACTGGCTGGACGATGCGCGGGAACGCATTCATTTCCAGGGGCTGCCGGCACGAATTTGCTGGGTCGGCCTTGGCGATCGCCACCGGCTGGGGCTGGCGTTCAATGAAATGGTGCGCAACGGCGAGCTCAAAGCCCCGGTTGTTATTGGGCGTGATCACCTCGACAGTGGTTCGGTGGCGAGCCCGAATCGCGAGACCGAAGCGATGCGTGACGGATCGGACGCCGTATCGGACTGGCCGCTGCTCAACGCGCTGTTGAATACAGCAAGTGGCGCGACATGGGTTTCATTCCACCATGGCGGTGGTGTCGGTATGGGCTATGCGCAACATGCTGGCCTGGTCATCGTCTGCGATGGCACCGAGGCAGCCGACAAGCGTATCGAACGCGTGCTCTGGAATGATCCGGGCACTGGTGTCATGCGCCATGCCGACGCGGGGTACGAAGAGGCAATCGAGTGTGCGCGTGAGCACAACCTGCATCTGCCAATGATCGGCGGTGAGGACAATTCATGAACCTGACGATTGAAAACCAGCTCGTCACGCTGGCGGAGCTTCGCTCTGCCTGGGCAGGGCCGGTCAAGGTGGGCCTCGGTAACGATGCGCGTCGCCGCATTGCCGAATCCAATGAACTGATTGTGGAAGTCGTTGCCGGCGGCGAGCGGGTGTATGGCGTCAACACGGGATTCGGCCAGCTCGCCGAAGTTCGCATCGAAGATGACGAGCTCGCGCAGCTGCAGGAGAATCTTGTGCGCTCCCACGCCGTAGGTGTCGGCGAAGACCTCGACGATGCAACGGTTCGCCTGGTCATGCTGATGAAAGTGGTTGCCCTGGCGGAAGGATTCTCGGGTGTTCGCCTCGAACTCGTCGATGCGATTTGCGCATTGATAAACAACAACATCTACCCCCGCATTCCAGCCCAGGGTTCCGTTGGCGCCTCGGGCGACCTGGCGCCGCTCGCGCACATGGCCGGGGTGCTGATCGGGGTCGGTGAGGCGAGGGTAAGCGGAACTATCGTGCCGGCAGAACTCGCGCTCAAGGAAGCCG
Organism: Woeseiaceae bacterium; assembly: GCA_037386905.1. Classification (GTDB taxonomy): domain Bacteria; phylum Pseudomonadota; class Gammaproteobacteria; order Steroidobacterales; family Woeseiaceae; genus UBA1847. The sequence continues at coordinate 1,228 of JARRLQ010000072.1, read as the reverse complement.
GGCTCGAACCGATCACACTGGCGCCGAAGGAAGGGCTCGCGCTTCTCAATGGCACGCAGGTCTCGACGGCCCTGGCGCTGACGGCGGTGTTCCGGACCGAGCATATTCTTGCTGCCTCGCTGGCGGCGGGTGCGATGGCGTCCGACGCTATCAAGGGCAGCGATACGCCGTTCGATAAACGCATTCAGAGCGTGCGCGGACATGGCGGCCAGATCGCTGTCGCCGGCGTACTTCGCGAATTGATGCGTGGTAGTGATATTCGCGCGTCACATGCCGAATGTGACCGTGTCCAGGACCCGTATTCGATCCGTTGTCAGCCGCAGGTGGCAGGTGCCTGTCTCGATGTCCTGCGCCATGTTTGCAAGGTCATCGAAATCGAGGCGAATGCAGTCACAGACAATCCACTCGTGTTTGCGGACTCGAAAGCCGTGCTGTCCGGCGGTAACTTCCACGCAGAGCCCGTTGCTCTCGCTGCCGATTACCTCGCTCTTGCGATCGCCGAACTCGGCTCCCTGTCGGAGCGGCGTATTGCGCTGCTGATCGATACGCACCTGAGTGGGTTGCCGCCGTTCCTCGTCAAAGAGGGTGGTCTCAACAGCGGCTTCATGATGGCGCAGGTTACGGCCGCAGCGCTCACTTCAGAGAACAAAACGTACGCACACCCCGCGAGCGTCGACAGCATCCCGACGTCGGCCAACCAGGAAGACCATGTCAGCATGGCCACGTTTGCTGCACGCCGCTTACACCACATGCTCGACAATGTGGCGAACATTGTGGCAATTGAAATGCTTGCGGCAGCACAGGGCGTAGAGTTTCATCATCCGCAGCGGAGTTCAGACGCGATCGAAAAAATCATCGCCAGGCTGCGTGAAGTGTCACCACCGTACGAAGACGATCGATCGATGTCAGCAGATATTGCCCGCGTGGCGAGGCTCATCGATGAAGGCTCCCTCTGCGAGGAATGCCGCTCGATCCTGCCCAGCATGAACGCATGACCGACTGCTATACGCTGCACGACGGCGATGCTCCCCTGCTGGTCTGTGTGCCGCACGATGGCCGAGATGTGCCTGTCGAGATAGCCGGCCAAATGACAGATGCGGGCAGGTCGATTCCCGACACCGACTGGCATGTAACCAGGCTGTATGACTGTGCCAGGGACCTCGGTGCGACCATCAGTGCAGCCCAGTACTCCCGCTACGTCGTCGACCTCAATCGTCCTGCAGACGAC
>JARRLQ010000071.1:0-17954 GCA_037386905.1 Woeseiaceae bacterium | reverse complement strand
AATCAGCGCTGACGTTATCTTCTCGCGCAATTCACGGCTGCGCTCAAGGTATTCGAGCAGCCGCTCCAGCCCATCTGGCAGTGTGCCGCTTACCTCGGCCGCTCGGATCATGCTGATGTAGAAGCCCGTAAAAGTTGATCCCTGCTCCTGCATCGCAGCCGACAATGCCGCACCGCCGCGAACCGCGGCCAGGATTTTTTCGATCAGCTCGCGTGTCGCTTCGTCGTCCTCGACGTCGAGCATGATGGCAAGTGCACGGTCGAGTGGCGCGCCGGAAGACAACAGCTAAGCCAGTGATCGTGTGAATCCCGCCACGTCGGGCCGGCTATTCTTGCGGCGCCGCGACTTCTTGCTAGGTGCAGCCTGTTTTCCCCCGGTGCTGCGGCGCTCCTCGGCAAGCAGCGGAATGTGACCACTCTCCTGGAGCTTTTGTATGACGGCAGCCGAACTCGCCGCCATCATCTCGCCCTCGTCCTCAATACCGTCGCGGGTGATCGCCTTGTAATGGAAGTTCGGCATCGCGTCAGCCTTCCTGGACAACCCGCAGGATTTCGTCCATCGACGTAATGCCCTGAAGCGCCTTCAGGCATCCGTCCTGGTAAATCGTGCGCATACCGTTGCTGATAGCTTCAGCCTCGATTTCCCTCGCGCTGGCCTTGTCGTGGACGAGCCGGCGCAACGACTCATCAATCGTCAGCAGTTCCAGTATCGATTGCCGCCCACGGTAGCCCGTCTGGTTGCAATGCTCGCAACCAACCGGCCGGTACAGTGTGATCTGGCTGCTGTCGGTGACTTCGTCGAGTTTCAGTTCTCGCACAAGCTGCGCATCCGGCGAATAGGGTTCGCGACAGTGCTCGCAGAGTTTGCGCACCAGGCGCTGGCTCAGCACCCCGCTTACCGTCGATGTCATCAGGTAGTCCTCGATGCCCATTTCGAGCAGTCGTGTAATGCTGCTGGCAGCGCTGTTGGTATGCAGCGTCGACAGGACCAGGTGGCCAGTGAGCGCGGACTGGACACAGATTTTTGCGGTCTCCAGGTCGCGCATTTCGCCGACCAGGATCACGTCCGGGTCCTGTCGCACGATCGAACGCAACACGCTCGCGAACGTCAGGCCGATTGCGGGTTTTACCTGGATCTGGTTGACACCACTCATCTGGTATTCAACCGGGTCCTCGGCCGTGATGATTTTGCGATCCTCGGTATTCAGCAGATCGATCGCCGCATAAAGGGTCGTCGTCTTGCCGCTTCCCGTCGGCCCTGTCACGAGGATCATGCCGTGTGGCTGCCGAAGTATGTTCAGGAACGCATCGCGTACCGAGTCGGAAAAACCGAGTGCCTTGAGATCGAGTTTGACGTCACCCCTGTTAAGTAACCGCATGACAACGCTTTCGCCATGCATCGTGGGAATCGTCGATACACGTGCATCGATGTCGCTGCCCTGGATCTTGAGCTTGATTCGGCCATCCTGCGGCAGGCGCCGCTCGGCGATATTGAGGCGCGCCATGATCTTGATGCGTGAAATAACAGCAGCCGCCAGCTTCTGTGGTGGTGCCTCGACGTCGTGCAGCACGCCGTCAATTCGGTAGCGCACCTTGAGCTGGCCTTCGAACGGCTCGATGTGAATGTCAGATGCGTGCGCCTCGTTGGCCTTTTGCAGGAGCAGGTTGACGAGCCGGATAACCGGCGCTTCGCTGGCCATGTCTTTGAGTTGCTCGACATCGAGATCGCCGTCATCGGCTTCGTCAGTATCGACGATCTGGCCCATGGCGGATTTGCCGTCGCCGTACAATTGTTCTATCGCATTCACGATGTCGGACTGGCACGCGACCGCAAGCGATACCGGCTCCGGGTAGGCAAGTTCCAGGAGAGGAAGTGCGGAGGTTTGTCCCGGCTCTGCCATGGCAACGACGGGGGCACCGTCCTCGCCACGCACCGGCACAATGAGATTTTCTTTCAGGAAGCGCGCCGACACCGGGGCGCTGGACTCCGGCACTTCCGCCAGGCTGGCCGGATCGAGCAATGGCAGTTCGTATAACTCGGCGTGCAACTCGGCCAGGTACTGCTCCGATACCAGGCCCAGGCCAACGAGCATACTGGCAATGGACTTCTGATCCGGGGATTCTTCCTGGATTCGCTGCAGGCGCCGATACTCGGCGTCGCTGATCTTGCCGTCTGCTATTAACGCTTCACGGACGTCAACTGTCCGTTGCGCGCCAGCACGCAGCTTCGATACGCCTTGGAACACTGTGCCTCTAACCTTTGCCGGGTGGCGGACACCCGGCTTGCCTCGTATAACGACGTTATCTGCCGCCTGCAGGCAATCCTATGGGGGGCACAGCCCATTCAGCCCGGCCAAAGTACCGGGTTCAGGTGGGGGTTTTCCCCCAGTTTTCAGTCGCCGAGCAAGTCCCGCACGGCCTTGACGAGTTCCTGCCGCTCGAATGGCTTGGTCAGTGTGCGGTCGGCACCGGCTTTGGTTGCCGACGCAAGGTATGCATTCGTTGAGATCGCGCCCGGCTCGTATTCCATCGGCGCTACGTTGCCTCCACCAGAGATCACGATAATTGGCATGCCGGGATATGACTCGCGAATTTTCTCAACAGTCGCGACACCGTCCATCCCGGGCATGATGACATCCGTGATAACCAGGTCGGCGCCATCGGCTTCGAGCTTCTCGAGGCCCTCGCGGGCGTCAGCAGCGACCGCGGCCTCATAGCCGGCGCGTTGCAGGACTTCCTTGAGAACGATTCGCACGTCCTTCTCGTCATCGATAATCAGTACTTTCGACATTTTTTCACCTTTCTGTGTATTCGTCCTGACCTGCGGCATCGACCCGCGGCAGGTAAATCCTGAACTTGGTCCCCTCGCCGGGCTCACTTGTCAGCATGATCTCGCCGTCATGGCGCCGTACGATGCCGTGCACGACCGACAGCCCGAGACCGGTACCTTCCCCGACGTCCTGGGTCGTGAAGAACGGTTCGTAGATTCGTTCAAGTGTTTCCCGGTCCATGCCGTGCCCCGTGTCAGCAACTTCGAGCACGACATAGTCCGCCGCGTCAAGGTGCGGGTGCCGGGATGCCAATTCCTGTCCAACGGACTCCCGGTACAACGCAATGGCGATGTGCCCGGCCCCGGTTTCCAGGGCCTGGTATGCGTTGTTGCAAAGATTGATAACGAGCTGATGTATCTGGCCGGGATCACAACGCACGTAGCCGGTATTGGCTTCGAGCGATATGCGTATATCGACGGTGGCCGGCAATAGTGCCCGGATCATCGTGATGGCCTCTTCGACAATCTGCTCCAGGCGCAAGACCTGCAGTTGCCCTTCTTCCCCCAGGCGACCAAATGTCAGGATCTGTTGGCTCAGACCCTTGGCCCGGTGGGCGAGTTCGAGCACGCGCCTCATATTGGCTGCGATCGGGCTGTCACCGGGCAGATCTTCCAGCGCCAGGTCCGTGTACAACAGCATGGGCTGCAGGACGTTATTGAACTCGTGCGCAACGCCGCCGGCCAGCGTGCCGAGCGACTCCAGGCGCTGCGCGTGCCGCAGCCGTGTATTGACCTTGACCAGGTTGCCCCGCATCAGCTCGAGGTCCTCGGTAAGGGCGTTGATTTCGGCCAGCCTGCTGTCTGTTTCGATCTTCTTGTCGTATTCGCCTGATGCAACTGCGCGGCTCGCATTCTGCAGCCAGCGGATGGGGCGAATGACCGAGGAACTGAGAAATACTGCAGCGACGACAGTAACCAGCAGGTAAACAGAGATGACGACGACGAAGGACCGCTGCAGATCCTCGAAATGCGTTTTCGCTGCTGTTTCGTCAAAACCGAGTTGCAGGTTCGCCATTCCACCGGCTGATACGATCGGCATCGACAAATAGTAGGTATCGTCGTCGTGATCGCCGAATTCGTAGTCTTCATCGAAGTGTTTCAGATCTTCGTCTGACATCAGCGAACTGTGAATTTGCGTGTCGCCCCGGATTATCGCTGCGTAGACAATGCGTCCGCCGAGCACGGCGCTGTCCAGGTGTTGTTCGAGTTCCTGTGCAGAATCGTTGGCATCCAGCTCCAGGTTATCTGCCAGCAGCCGTCCCTGCATCCTCGCATCGTCGATAAACGCATCGACCATGTTGCGCCGGACAACTTCTGACATCACCGCAAACAACGCAGGCAGAAGGACTGCATGGATCAGCAGTACGATCAGCACCAACCGCCCCGACAGGCTTGTCAGTCGCCTTGCCATAGCAGCCTGATGCTCCTCAGACCCGTTTCCTGCTCCAGGTCTTCTTGCCACATATACGCGATGCCACAGTTCGCCGTGCGAACCGCGGCCGATAGCGCGCGAACGTTGCTGAACTCAAGTGGCCGCGGCGATCCGTACTTCAGCAGCATCGAACGCAATCGTCGCTCATAGGATTTCTCGGACATCGCGACAACCGACTGGAAGAAGATCCGGTTGAGTTTCTCGTCATTGCTGAGCCGGAATGCGCGCACTATCAGATTCCCGCGCCGGACGATCAGGCCGAAATAGGCCTTGCGAATTTCCAGCATGGTCAGTGACTCAATCTCGCACTCATCCCCCGTTACGAGCACGACCGACCGTTCGGCACGTGCCGATTCGGTCTGCATGCACGCCAGGATGACGAGCGAAAAGAGCGCCAGCCGCCGGATCATGGGAATACGGCACTCCACTGGAAGCGGACTTCCTTGAACGTCCTGTGTACGGACCCCTCGTCAGGAACACTGGAATCCGCGACCTCCATGGTCAGGCTCTGGATCCTGTGGAAGTCCCAGCGCACACCGAGCATATGCCGGTGAGCGATGAATTCCGGCAACAGCCGCAGGTATTCCGAATTGTCCTCGCCGGTGCTCCAGTCGGCGCGGCCGAACACGGTCCAGTCCTCGGCGATCCTGTACTCGGCCTGCAAGTAGCCGGCAACGAATACATCGGAGACACTCCCGGTTGTGTAGTTCATATCGTGATCGAAGTGAACGATATTGCCGAGCAGGCGCCAGTCGTCAAACCGCCAGTCGCCGTACACGCCAATCGTCAACTGCCGGATGTCTTTCAGGTCTGCGAGGGCCGGCGCTGAATCGGAGTCAACCTCGATATCGTTCCATCCGATCAGCACACCTGCCTGGTTGTCGCCGAAAATGTCCGGCCGGTAGGCCATGCGGGCGTTGTAAGACAGGCCGTGATTCGATTCGGCGTCGAGCATGTCAAACGCTTGCAGCTCGTCCCTGACGAACTTCGGCGCAAGGCCGATGGAGAATCCATAGTTCCACGCGGCCTCTCCCGCGCCCGGCATCGTGTGTTCGATCGATACGCCGGTGATATGCGATGGCATTGGCCCGCTTTCATCCTCCCATTCCTCGATACTGGGCCGCGTAATCGAGTTCTGCATGAATTGTCCGTGGTGATATTCGCTGGTCCAGAACTTGGCTGTCGAGTGGAAACGGCCAAACCACCACATCGTATTGTCGCCTGCCCGCCAGCCAACTTTCAGGCGCTCGAGTTCGGACTCAGTACTGGACCACAGGTACTCGCCAAGAAATCGAAAATGCCCGCCGTTGTAGCTGTACAGCATGTTCAGCGAAGGCCGCTGGAACGAATCGGCGACCTCCGCTTCCGACTCGTTGAACGTGTCCAAAGTATCAACGCTCGGGAACAGCAGGAAATCATGCCGAGCGTCGTCAGCCCGGGCGATGGAAAGACAGGCATACAGCACCAGCAGCAGCATGAGCCGCCGCTGCCATCCGTACACCGCGGTGCGTGGTCGTAGCAGGTTCATAGATGCGCCCCGATTCTCCGCTGGGATTCGCCGCGCGCGGCGAACTGGGTCATTTTCCTGTCAATTTGGCACCCAAATACCCATACGGGAATGGGGTGTACACCCTATTCCCGCAACGGGGACACTCCAGACTGCTGACTGGCCCATCGGACCCGTAATGTCGCGTTATTGCTCCCCGGCCACCTGTTTGACCTGGCCTTCGTGACTGGCCAGGTAGGCCGCAAGCGAGTCTTTACCTGCCTGCAGTTGTTCGGGCGTCAGCCGGTCCCCGACCTTGTCACGTTCGGCGGCCGCGCTCAGGTCACCGTTGTGCGCCGCGACTGCGAACCACATGTACGCCTTGACCAGGTCCTTTTCGACGCCGGCGCCGTGCTTGTAGCAAAAGCCCATGGCAGCCTGCGCCGGGATGTAGCCGAAACCCGCAGCGAGTCGGTAAAAGCCGGCGGCAGGCACGTCGTTCATGGCAACGCCCCAGCCATTGGCATGCATGAGAGCGAGGCGGTAAAGCGCCTCCGGATGACCTTCGCCAGCAGCCAGCCCGTACCACTTCAATGCCATCGCGTCGTCCATCGGCACGCCAAAACCGTTGGCGTACATCTGCCCGACGCAGAACATCGCATCGACGTTGCCTTCATCGGCGAGCGGCTGGCAGTTGGCCATCGCTGTGTCGTAGTCGCCCCGGGAGTATGCGGCCAGGCCCTTTTCGAGGCTGGCGGCGGAAACCGCTGCGGATGACAGCAGGAATACGGCGAGTAGAGTAAAACGAATAAAACCACGCATGACGGTTACCTCCTGGAGAGTCTATATTTCCTCAGGAGGGGGCGATTTCTTCAATCGGGAGAACTACTTACCGGTGTTCGCTATTGAGTCGCCTGGTGAGGGAACTACGTACTTTTGCAGCCAGGTTCCGGCATGCGGCCGGGTCGACAAAGGCTTCACGACCTTCGGCCAGCTTGTCGTGCAACGCGAAGCTGAAGTCGTGGGTGGACAGCATGATGTCGCAATCGAGCCCCTCGATTCGGTCCAGTGTCTTGCGCAGCACCTCGCCCAGCCCGTCCGAGAAGCGGTAGCCATCACGAGACACCGGCGTCAGGCTGTCGACATAGGCGATATCGAGGCAACGCTCCTCCTCGCACGTATTCCAGGTCCAGGAGGTCCCGCCCCAGGTGTGGCCGGGCGTATAGACAAGTGTGAGTGAGACGTCGCCGAATTCGAAGACAGATCCGTCGTCCGTCGGCTCGACATTGGCGACCGCGGGGAACGTCTGCCCGTCCATCTCTGCGCCGAACTGCGGATCGTTTTCCTGCAACCCGCCGGCAATCAGTGCGCTGGCTGCATCGTGGCTGGTGACAACCATGGCGCCACTCATTCCTTGCAGGGCTGAGATACCGCCTGCATGATCAAAATGGGCGTGCGATAACCCGATCAGCCGAATGTCCCTCGGCCGGAATCCCAGTTTCTCGATGTTGCCGACAATGACCTCGGCCGATTGCGGCAAGCCGCCATCGAGCAACACCAGGCCTTCACCGGTGCTGATCAATACGGAACCCAGCCCGCCCGTGCCGACGTAATACGTATTGCCGTAGACATGGAACGGCTCTTGCGGCCGGTTCCATTGCTCGCACTGCTTGCATTCGATCGGTGCGTCAAAGACGCTCAGGATGGCCAGTAGCAACAGCCAGTCAGGCATTCAGTTCTGCCGCGTGGTGTCGCAGGTGATCGCCGATGTACGTCGAGATGAAGTAATAGCCGTGGTCGTAGCCTTCATGCCGGCGCAATTCGAGCGACAGACCACTTTCTGCACAGGCGGCTTCCAGCCGTTCCGGTTGCAGTTGCTCGGCGAGGAATGCGTCGGCCAGACCCTGGTCGACGAGTATCTTGCCGTAAGCGGAGACATCGCCAACATTACGTGCTACCTCGCTGGCATCGTACTCATACCAGGCCGCCGTACCAGGCCGCCGTATCGCTGCCGAGATAGTTGCCAAGCGCTTTTTGTCCCCAGGGACTGTTGAGAGTCGTGCAAATCGGCGCAAAAGCGGACAGTGAGCGGAACACATCCGGGTGCTTGAGACCAATGGTCAATGCCCCGTGACCACCCATCGAGTGCCCGGTCAGCCCCTGGCGCTCCGGGTCCCCCGGAAAATTGTCGAACACTGCCGCCTGCAGGTCCTGCATGACATAGTCGTACATGTGATAGTGCCGCGACCAGGGTTCCTGCGTGGCGTTGACATACATGCCTGCCCCGAGCCCGAAATCGTAGGCGCTGTCGGGGTCATCGGGCACATCATCGCCGCGCGGACTCGTGTCGGGGGCCACGAGCATGATGCCGAGTTCGGCCGCGTAACGCTGCGCGCCGGCCTTGGCCATGAAGTTCTCCTCGGTGCAGGTGAGGCCCGACAGGTACGTGACGACCGGCACCTTGCCGTCCGCAGCCTGCGGCGGCACGAATACCGAAAATTGCATGTCACAGTTGTTGGCCGCGGACGCGTGCCGGTAGAAACCCATGGTGCCACCGAAACAGCCGGTTTCGCTAATCGTCTCGATAGTCATCGGCAGGACTGGAGCTGCCGTCAGGTCTTCTGGAATACGAGCGTGGCGTTGGTGCCACCGAAACCAAAGCTGTTGGTCATCGCAGTCGTCAGCCCGGCATTCTCGATGCAACTTGTCACGAGAGGCGCGTCGCCAAGTTCCGGGTCGGGCTCATTACAGTTGATCGACGGTGCGATGAAATCGTTCTCGAGCATCAGCAGGCAGTGGATGGCTTCGTGCACGCCGGTTGCGCCGAGCGAATGCCCACACAGGGACTTGGAGGACCCGAACCGGGGTATCTCATCGCCGAAAACAGCGCGCATAGCGTTAACTTCGGTGATGTCGCCGGCAGGCGTGCTCGTGCCATGGGTATTGATGTAGTCGATGGGCAGGTCAACCGTCGCCTTCGCCATGTTCATGCAGCGCTCGGCGCCTTCTCCGGATGGGGCGACCATGTCGGCGCCATCCGATGTCGCGCCGTAGCCAACCACCTCGGCATAGATCTTCGCGCCCCGCGCTTTCGCGTGCTCGAGTTCCTCCAGCACGACCATGCCTCCGCCCGCAGCGATGACAAACCCGTCGCGCGTCGCGTCATAGGGGCGCGATGCGGTAGTCGGCGCATCGTTGTACTTGGAAGACAGGGCACCCATCGCATCGAACAGGCACGCCAGCGTCCAGTGCTCCTCCTCGCCGCCGCCGGCGAAGATAATGTCCTGCTTGCCGAACTGGATCTGCTCCGTACCGGCACCGATGCAATGCGCGCTGGTCGCGCAGGCAGATGTAATCGAATAGTTAAGGCCCTTGATCTTGAAGGGCGTTGTCAGGCACGCCGACACGGTGCTGCTCATCGTGCGCGTCACCATGTACGGGCCGATTTTGCGCACGCCGCGCTCACGCAGCTTGTCTGCGCTGCCGACGATGTTGGCGCTCGAAGCACCGCCCGACGATGCAATCAGCCCCGTCCTCGGGTTCGAGATATCGGACTCCTCGAGGCCTGAATCGTCAATAGCCTCCTGCATCGCGATGTAGGCATAGGCCGATGCATCGCCCATGAAGCGCCGCACTTTCCTGTCGATATGGTCCTCGACAGGAATGTCGATCGATCCCGACACCTGGCTGCGCAGGCCCATCTCCTTGTAGGACTCGTTGGCAACGATGCCGGAACGGCCTGCCTTGAGAGAGTCGAGAACTTCTGCCTTGTTATTACCGATGCACGACACAGCGCCGAGACCGGTGACGACGACTCGCCGCATCAGAAATCATCCGTTGATGTGAACAGGCCAACGCGCAGATCCTCGGCCGTGTATATCTCGCGGCCATCGACGGACATCGTCGCATCGGCAATTGCCATATTCAGCTTGCGCGTGATGACGCGCTTGATATCAATCTGGTAGGTCACGAGCTTCGCATTCGGCAGAACCTGTCCCGTGAACTTGACCTTGCCGGAACCGAGCGCACGACCGCGCCCGGGCAGGTCGAGCCAGACGAGGTAGAAGCCGACGAGCTGCCACATCGCATCGAGCCCGAGGCACCCCGGCATCACCGGATCGCCCTCGAAATGGCATTTGAAAAACCAGAGGTCTGGATTGATGTCGAGTTCAGCCTTGATTTCGCCCTTGCCGAATTTGCCGCCTTCTTTCGAAATGTGCGTTATACGGTCCAACATAAGCATATTTGGCAACGGCAGGCGGCCGTTGGCCGGCCCGAACATGTTGCCGTGGGCACAATCGATCAGGTCCTCGTAGCTGAATGAACTCGGCCGTTCCGTCATTTCGGTGGCAACCTTTGCAGTCGTTGTGGTCATTGTCTCTCCAGCACGTGGCTGGCTGGTTGGGATTGTGGCACGCACACGCGCACCTTCGCTTATGCGATTTTACCGATCGGCAGGATCGGGGTCTTTCGAATCTGCGCCAAACAAGGCGCTGTCGACATGGTCCCGGAATTTCGTACCGAAGCCGAACCTGAGTTTTCGCACACCGGGAGGCATTGTAAACTCTTGTCACAACAACAAATAGGGGACGCCGGCATGTTGCAACTACTCATCGGTATCGTTCTGTTCTTCGGGATGCACTCAGCATCGATCGTCGCTCTGCCCATACGCGAGCGCGTGGCTGCAAAAAGCGAAAATGCCTGGAAAGTTGTTTACGGGCTGGTATCCATCGTCGGCATCGTGCTCATGGTGCGCGGCTATGCCGAGCTTCGCTCGACGCCGACCGTTCTCTACGTCACTCCTTACTGGCTGCGCCACGTCGCGGCATTACTGCTGCTGCCCGTCTTCGTGTTCTTTATCGCGCCGTATTTCCCGGGCAAGATCAAGGCCACGCTGAAACATCCGCAACTCGTCGCCGTGAAGTTGTGGGCGTTCGCGCACCTGCTCGTCAACGGCATGCTTGCCGATGTGCTGCTGTTTGGCTCGTTCCTCGCGTGGGCGGTCGTTGACCGCATCTCACTGAAAAACCGCCCTCAGCGTCAACTGCCGGGAGCACCCGAAACTGCGGCGAATGACATCATCCTCGTCATCGTCGGACTGGCTCTGTATGCAGTGTTTGCCGTCTGGGCACACGAATGGCTGATTGGCGTAAAACCGTTTGCCTAGGCTTTGGCCAGCATCCCCGACTTGATGTGCAGGTCGCGCTGCGGGAACGGAACCTCGATACCGTACTCCGCCAGCTTCGTTTCCAGGGCCCACAGGTAGGCTGAGCGGCATCGTGTCGGCCGGCGTGCTCCCTGCCGATTGACCCAGACGAGCAACAGGAAGTTGAGGCTGCTGTCGCCGTACTCGACCAGCCAGACATCCGACTCGCGGCCCCGGCGGGGAGCCAGCGTGTACGGTACTTCCTCGGCTGCCTCCAGGGCCGCTTTGCGGACGAGATCCTTGTCCGTGCCATAAGCGACACCAAACGGCACCCGCACGCGCCGCGATTGTTCGGCAAGTGTCCAGTTGGTGAGACGCGCGCTGACGAATTCCGAGTTTGGTACGACGATGTCGATATTGTCGTTCGTATTGATCAGCGTACTACGCACATTGATCGCCTTGACCGTGCCTGTGAGCCCGTTGTCGAGTTCGATGTAATCGCCCACGCGCAGCGAATGTTCGAACAGGATGATCAGGCCGGAGACGAAGTTATTGACGATGGACTGCAGGCCGAAACCGATACCAACCGACAGCGCGCCGGCAACGAGCGCGAGGCTGCCGAAATCGAGACCGACTGAAGATAGCGCAATGAACAACGCAATGATGATGATCGCGTAGTGCGTCAGCCGGCCAACGGTATAGAGCGATGCCTGCGTTCCGGCCGAACCATCGTCACCGACGCGGCTGATCGCGGCCCGAATACCCTTCGACAGCAGCAGTGCGACAATCAGGATAACGAAGAAGCGCAGGATATCGTCGCCGGTTACCGGGGTTTCGCCGATCGGGAACAACGTTGCATCGCCAAGGCCTGCCACGCGGTTGAATACCGACTTGATCGACTGGCCGGCACGACCGATCCAGGACCTGAACGCACCCTCATATTCCAGCGCTGCGTTATCGACGACTGCCATCAGCATTTCCAGATCGGCAACCGAACCTTTCAGCCTGCCAATCTCGGCGAGGGTTTCCTGCGCAGTACCGACGCGCTGGTCGAGAAGGCGTAGCGATGCATGATTGACGTTGTCGCGATTGGTGCCCTGGGCTGCAAGCAGCTCATCCTCGGTCTGGCGCTCCCAGTCGGGTGCGCGCACCTCGATGCTGCGAACGAGATCGGACCAGCCGAGCGCCTGGTCGCGAAGCTCGCCAATGACCGCGCCCTCGAGAACGAGCTCCGTCCAGCGCAGTTCGGCCTCGGACTTGGCCAGGGCGACTTCGGCCAGCGCCAGTTCAACCTCGGCATCGAGGAGACGCTGCTGTTCGAGCCTCTGCTGCCAGCGACCCTGTGGTGAATCGACGTCCAGGCTGGCTGCTTCGAGCTGCGCCGTTCGCAACCTTTCCCTGGCTTCTTCCACCGCGGCCGTATCCGCTTCGACCCGAGCTTTGAACTGTTCGAACTCCTCTTCGCCTGCGACCAGCTCGAGCCTTTCGGTTATCAGCGCAACGCGACTCGCTGCTTCCTCGGCGATTTCGACGGCACGATTTCGCCGTTCCACCAGAATGTCGAGCCGGAGTTGCGAAATCGCCTGTGCCGAACGGGCCTGCAGCAAGCGCAAGCCGGCCAGCCAGCGTTCATCCCCTGCTCGCGCATCGACGTACGCCTTGAAATCGGCGTCACGTCGACGAACAGCGCCGCCCAGGACACGTTGCTCCCGGGTAATCTCGACCAGTTCTTCATCCACCGTCGATTCGGCATTGCGCGCGATGGCCGCAAACTCGAGCAATTCGTCGATCGAATAACCCACGGCTTCGGGTGGTAACTCCTGGACAGGCGGTTCGACTTCGTCCATGAGACCGAGTAACGCCGTGAAATTGTCGCGCACCGCATCGAGGACAGACAGGGCAATCTCCTGGTTCTGCGGCTCGAGATCCGCGATCTGGGCATCGACCGTCTCCAGGAACTCGTCGACACGCGACTCGACCTCGTCCCGTGGGCCTTCGAAATAGGCCCACATGCCTGCTTCAAGAGCGGCCAGATCGGGCGGAGAAAGTTCGTCTTCCTGGGTGGTTTCCTGGGCTCCGGCGGTGGCAGCGGCAACAAAGGCAACGAGCAGAAAAAGGAACTGCTTCGCCCAGGCAATCTTCATGCGTCAGATTCTATCGTAGTCGAGCACGATTGCATCCGAAACCGGGCGCGACTGGCACGCGAGGACGAATCCCTTTTCAACTTCCCAGGGTTCCAGGCCGTAGTTCGTCGCCATCGTGACCTCGCCCTTGCGCACATGACAGCGGCACGTCGCGCAAACACCCGCCTTGCATGAGTATGGCAAATCGATGCCATTGGCCGCGGCGGCATCGACGATGTTGTCGTCGCCACGGCGCATGCTGAACGTCCTCTTGTGCGCATCCATGATAACGGTGACCTCGGCCTCGTCAGCCGCTTTGACGGCAGCCGCCTTCGGCTTCTTGCCTTTGCGCGGCGCACCGAAGCGCTCCGCATGCACGTGTTCGGGCTTCATGCCGAGATCAATCAATGCCTCGGTGACATCCCTGATCATCGTGTCCGGCCCGCAGACGAAACAGTCATTGGTGCGCAGGCCGGCTCCGAAGTGCTTGTACAGTTCCCGAACTTTGTCGCCGTCGAGACGCCCGGCCATCGGCTCGAACTCCTGCTCCTCGCGCGAGAACACGAAGTTCAGCTGCACGCGCTCCGGGTACTGGTTCTTGAGCGCGTACAGGTCCTCGATAAACATCGTCGAAGACTGCGTGCGATTGCCGTAGAACAGCATGAAGCGGCTGCCGGGCTCCGTGGCCAGTATCGATTTCATCATCGAGAGAATCGGCGTTATGCCACTGCCGGCGGCAAATCCGACATAGTCCTTCTCGTTGTTCTCGTCGAGCTCGACATGGAAGCGCCCACTTGGTGGCATCGCCTCGATCGTGTCACCAACGTTCAACCTGGTGGCGGCAAACTCCGAAAACGCGCCGCCCGGTTGCACCCGCACGCCGATTTCGAGTGGCCGTTCTCCCTGCGCCGAACAGATGCTGTAGGTGCGACGCAGCTTCTTGCCATCGATCGTTACCTGGAATGGCAGGTGCTGACCAGGCAGGAATTCATATGCGTCAGCAAGTTCCTCGGGGACGCCGAGGGCGATGCGAACAGCATCCGCGGATTCGGGCTCGATGCGCTCGACCGTGAGGGGATGAAACTCTTTCATATCAGATGCATTTGAAGTATTCGAAGGGTTCCAGGCAACTATTGCACTTGTACGAGGCCTTGCATGCCGTCGAGCCGAACTCACTGACCACCGATGTATCGGTCGAATCGCAGCGCGGACACGCGATCGAACGCGAACCATGCAGCAGCTCGCGTTTGCTGCCGCCCTCTGCCGGCGGCGCGATTCCGTATTCGCGAAGTTTCTTCCTGCCTTCTTCGCTAATCCAGTCGGTGGTCCAGGCTGGTGACAGCACGCGCTCGATTCGCACGTTTTCGATGCCCTGTTTGTACAGCGCATCGACAACACTCTTTTCAATAACCTCGGTGGCCGGGCAACCGGAATATGTCGGCGTCAGTTCCACGATGACCTCATCTTCCACGCGAACGCCACGAATGATGCCGAGATCGGCGATTGTCAGTACCGGAATCTCGGGATCCGCAACGTCCGACAACCATTCGAGTACCTGCTCGGGGCTAAGGGCTATAGCTACCAACTTGCCCCCGGGTGCGTGCGCTGAAGGTACTGCATCTCGGCAATCATGTAACCGAAGTGCTCTGTATGCCGCCCGGCCTTGCCGCCGGATTGCATGTGACCGTCTTCGGGCAGGTCCAGCGTGGCTTCGGCGAGGATGGCGCCAACCTGTTCCTTCCAGCGCTGGTATATCGTGTGCAGGTCCGGCCCATCGAACTCCGCCTCGAACACATTATCGATCTCGTCGGGCGCAAACAGCTCCCCGGTGTAGGTCCACAACGCCTTGATCGAGTCCTGGGTCCTCTCGTGGCTTTCTGCAGTGCCGTCACCGAGGCGTACCAGCCACTGCGTGTTGTGCCGCAGGTGATAGCGAATTTCCTTCTCGGCGCGAGCCGCGATTTCGCGGACGCGTTCGTCGGTGCAGTCTGCCAGCGCCTCGAGCTGCGCGAGATAGAAGACGTCGAACAGCACGAGCCTGGCGACGAGATCTCCGAAATGGCCGTTTGGCAATTCGAGCAACAGGACATTGCGAAATTCGTTCTCGTCACGCAAAAACGCGAAGTCATCCTCGCTGCGGCCTTTGCCCTCGAGTTCCCCGGCGTAGCTGTAAAACATGCGCGCCTGGCCAATGTAGTCGAGCGCAAAATTGGCATTTGCGAGTTCTTCCTCGAGCTCGGGCATCGCAGCGACGAGCTCGACCATGCGCTGGCTCAGGACCAGCGCGTTGTCGCCGAGCCGCGTGACATACGCGAGTAGTGCTTTGTCCTGGTTCACAGGTTCTCCACTCCTTCGGGCATTTCGTAGAAGGTCGGGTGCCTGTAGATCTTGTCTTCGGCCGGCTCGAAGAACGCCGCCGTCTCGGCCGGGTCGGATGCCACGATCTGGCTGGATCGTACGACCCAGATGCTCACGCCCTCATTGCGCCGCGTGTAGGTGTCGCGCGCCGCATCCAGCGCCATCTGGTCATCAGCTGCATGGATGCTGCCGGCATGGCGGTGGCTCAGCCCGGACTTCGAGCGGATGAAAACCTCGTAAAGGGGCCATTCCTTGTTGCTCATAGTCGTCTCCGATTTGGGGTCAGAGCCCCAGGGCTCTGACCCCGAATGATTTAGGCGGCCTTGGCTGCCTGTTTCTCGGCGTACGCGCGGGCGGCTTCACGCACCCACTCGCCGTCTTCGTGCGCCTTGCGGCGCCTGGCCATGCGCTGTTCGTTGCACGGACCGTTACCTGCGATGACCTCCATGAACTCCTGCCAGTCGATCTCGCCATGTCTGTAGTGCCCGGTCTCCTCGTCCAGTTCGAGTTCGTCGTCGGGTATTTCCAGCCCGATGAAGTGCGCCTGCGGCACGGTGACATCGATGAATTTCTGCCGTAGTTCATCGTTGGAGAATCGCTTTATCTTCCAGGCCATGCTCTGGGCCGAGTGTTTGGACTCCGAGTCGGACGGCCCGAACATCATCAGCGACGGCCACCACCAGCGGTTCAACGCATCCTGCGCCATGGCCTTCTGCGCATCGGTGCCTTTCATGAGCTCGACGAGGATGTCGTAGCCCTGGCGTTGATGAAAACTCTCTTCCTTGCAGATACGGATCATTGCCCGCGAGTACGGGCCATACGAGCAACGGCACAGCGGAATCTGGTTCATGATCGCAGCGCCGTCGACCAGCCAGCCGATCGCGCCGATATCGGCCCAGGTCAGTGCCGGGTAATTGAAAATGCTCGAGTACTTGGCTTTGCCCGACAACAGGTCGCCGACCATCTGGTCGCGCGATATGCCCAGCGTCTCCGTCGCGCTGTAGAGATACAGGCCGTGGCCACCCTCGTCCTGGATCTTGGCGAGCAGGATCGCCTTGCGTTTGAGCGTCGGCGCCCGCGTCAGCCAGTTGCCCTCGGGCTGCATGCCGATGATCTCCGAATGTGCATGCTGCGACATCTGCCGGATCAGCGTGCGGCGGTATTTCTCGGGCATCCAGTCCTTGGGCTCGATTTTTTCTTCCTCGTCGATACGCTGCTGGAATGCCTCGAGTTGCTCGGGCGTGTCGAGCGCATCGCGTTTTGCAGGCGATTTGTCTTTCTGATCAAGACCTTGGGTGTACATGGAATTCTCTCGAGACTGTGGGGGCGACTTCAGTCGCGACAGACGTCGCTCCTGCACAGGAACGCTTCGCCAATATGTCACATTTTTTTCGTTTTTTCAATGAATTATGTATCGGTTTAACTGTCAAGCATGGACTGGCCGCGGGCCACGGCGCGGCCCCGAAACAGCGCCACGAACTCACCATGCTGGTTAATGACTTCGACCGCGTAAACACCACTGCGTTTGCCGCGATGTTCTTCGAGGGCGACCGCCCTCAGCACATCGCCCTCGAATGCCGGGCGCAGGAATTCGACCGTCCCCGAGCCGGCGACCGTCACGTCGTCATAGGCGTTGCAGGCAAAGGCAAACGCGGTATCGGCGAGTGTGAAAATGAGGCCGCCGTGGCACAGGTCGAATCCGTTCGTCATATCCGGGCGCACCGTCATCGTCGCAATGGCGGACCCGGGCTCGGGAATCTCGATTTCGATGCCGAGTGCCCGCGAGGCGGAATCGTTTGCGTACATCTTGTCCGCACAGGAGCGGGCTCGTTCGAGATCATCCATCAATCCAGTCCTCCAAAGCGCTTCGCAAAAGCACGCGACGGCGGCGGCAACGGGCCGTCCGCCGTTTCCATCGTCTCGGTCAGGTAATCATCCGCCTGGCTGTAGATTGCGCGGTAAAGGTTGCGGCACAACTGGTACGCCGCGGCGCCATGCCAGCCGTCCGGCAGCAGTTCCGCAGGTAGCTGCGGGTCGCGCAGCAAAACCTTGCGATATTCCTGGATCAGCAACGTTCTGACCAGGAACGCGGATTTTGGCGACACGTTCGCGTCTTTTCCATACGCGGCGATCAGCGGGCGAAATCGGCTCGTAAAGCTCTCGTAGCCCTCATCGATCTCCGCCAGGTTCCAGCTGTCTTGCGCCAGACGTCGCATCGAATCCTCGTTCTTAATGGTCCGGCCCGACATCACGACGAGCTCGTCGGCAATACCGAGCCGCTCCAGCCCACTATCGAGGCCACTCAAATCCGGGGAAGGGTGTGCCAGCACACTCGGCGACAGCGCACCAAAGCCGAGCCAGCCCAGTTCCTTGCGCACGGCCTCCCGGTCGCCGCCATTGATGCTGTTGAGCAGCACGGTGGTCCACTTGCCATCCCAGTCGGACGCGGGCTCACCGTAGATCTTTTGCGTGGCCTGCTCGAAGCGCGCGCGCCCTTCCTCGGTGAGGCTGTAGTAACGGCGTCGCCCTACCTGGTTGGATTGCAGCCAGCCATCCTGCACGAGGCGAACAACGGAGGTC
>JARRLQ010000070.1:0-20679 GCA_037386905.1 Woeseiaceae bacterium | reverse complement strand
GCGGCGGGCCCGAAGGCCCGCCGCCATTTCTTGCTTGAGTATCGTCTTGCGACTTACTCGAACGTGTAGCTTCCGCTTACGAAGACACGCGGTCCGATGATGTCGAAGTGAGCAGGCCAGCTGTTCGCT
This sequence comes from Woeseiaceae bacterium, assembly GCA_037386905.1. GTDB lineage: Bacteria > Pseudomonadota > Gammaproteobacteria > Steroidobacterales > Woeseiaceae > UBA1847. The sequence goes on along the minus strand of JARRLQ010000070.1, from coordinate 20,550 downwards.
TCGTTCTGCTCGTCGCCGAGGAAGTTCGGCTGCTCATCGAACAGGTTCTTGACGCCAACGTTCAGACGGAACGAATCCGTGAACTGGTACGCGGCTGACAGATCAATGTAGTCCTGTGCATCCGTGTATGGAGTCGAGAAGTCAGACGGACTTGCCGTCGGATCGTTCGGCTGGTAGTCCAGCTCGGTCTTGTTCATGTGACGCCACAGCATGGACAGGGTCAGCGGTCCGCTAGCCCAGGTTACACGCGTGTTGTAGAGCTGGTCCGGACGCGGACGGCCGCAGAAGCCGCTCGTGTTACCGAACGTACCCGCACACTCGTAGGTCGTGTCCAGATCCGCAACCGGCTTGATGTCGAACGTGTCGAGGAACGTGCTACGCAGGTTCACCGACAGCGTCGAACCGTCACCCTGGATGCCAGCATCCATGTCCATGACCCAGTTGACCGCAAGGTCGACACCCTTGGTCTCGTAGTAGCCGATGTTCTCGTTGAGAACGCTGACGACGTCTACGTTACCGTCACCGCGGCGCGTGATGGCCTGGCAGAAGTTCGACGTGAGGTTCTGTACCTGGTTGTAGCAGATGTCGAGGACACTGGAGACGCTACCGCCGAGAACGGAGATGTAACCATCAACCGAGATGTCGAAGTAGTCGATCGTGATATCCAGGCCGTCGATCGGCTGGATAACAGCACCAAACGTGTAGGTGTCCGACTCTTCTTCTTCAAGGTTCGGGTTACCGCCGAACAGGCCTTCGATCTGGACGTTAGCCTGCGTGAACACACCAATGGCTGCTGCCGGTACGCCCGATTGCAGGCAGAGATCGTACACTGTATCACCGGCACTCGTCCCTGCAGAGGTACCGTCAACTGAACACGGATCCGTTGCACCCGGGAAGCCCTGTGACTGGCCGCCGAACAGCTCGTTCACGTTCGGAGCACGTACCGCACGCTGGTAACCAGCACGCAGAGTCAGCTGCTCGATCGGAGCCCAGTTCAGGGCGCCGGCGTATGAAGCAACCGTGCTCTTGATGTTCGAGTAGTCCGACGAACGTGCTGCGGCCCAGATGCTGAGCGACTCGGCGCCCGGCTTGCCTGACAGCAGCGGGATGTTGATCTCACCGAAGACTTCAGAGACGTCGTAGCCACCAACCGTCTGGTCGCCGGCGTTGAAGCCCATGATGTCACCGCTCGACAGGAACTCGTCAGGACGGTACTCGGAAGAGTCGTCACGACGCTCGACACCAATCGCGAGCTGGATCGGGCCGGCATCGCCGATGCCGCCGAACTGGCCGCTGATCGATGCGTTGATGACTTCGTAGTCGAGGTTTGTCACGTTGGCGGCGCCAACGTTGATGAAGTTAACAGCTGCATCCGAAATGTTGCCCGGGCCGAAGATGTTCAGCGGTACGCAACCGTTGGATGTGTCCTGACAGGACAGGCCGTCGTCTGTAACAGCAATTGCCTGGCGGAAGCGCGACGCAGCAACGTCGTTATTCAGCAGGTTGTTGTAGTTCATCTTGGCCGTTGAGTAGTAAGCATCCCAACCCCAGTTGTCGTTGAAGTCGCCCTTGAGGCCAACGAGGAGGCGGAAGATGTTACGTGTGTCCTTGGACTGGCGTGAACCGTTCTCGACCATGCGGCGGCCGATGTACGGCAGGATTGCGTTGTCGTCGTCAGTGATCTGACCGTCGCCGTTCGTGTCCTGGCGGATCCCGTCGAGAGCAGTCTGTACTTCAGGTGAGAAGAACGGGCTGTCCGGGTTGACTTCCATGTAACCGGTGAAGGCCGGCGTCGGAGCCAGTTCCTGCGGAACGAGGTTGTTCGAGTAGGTCAGCTCGGTGTAGGCCGTTACCGAATCAGTGAGGTCATAGTGCGCCATGGCGCTGATGACGTAACGCTCCTGCGGAAGCTGCAGGTAGTTGTCCGGCGCGTAGTTGAAGCGAGAATCCGGCTCAACCCACGGCAGTGCGCCGCCGTTGGAGTCGAACGTGCCGAGCGTGAACTCGTCGCCGCTACCCGGGGTGCCATCGGGGTCGATCTCCGGACCGCTGAATACGCGAGTACCCGGAACACCCGAAGAACCACCCGGAGCCAGCGGACCGCCGACGCCAGTTTTCTTGTCCTGGCCCGGGGTGCCAACCGGAGCATCGTCCGTCAGCGAGAAACGCGAGAAGTCACGATCGCCCTGGAACAACGATTCGCGCTTGGTGTAGCCGGCGTAGACAACAGCATTACCCTTACCGCTGTCGAAGTTGCCGCCCATCGTGATGTCGAAGTTGTACTTCTCGGCATCGCCTTCGGTCGTCACATCGTACAGACCACCGATTTCAACACCTTCGAAGTCTTCAACCAGCTGGAAGTTCACAACACCGGCAAGAGCGTCAGAACCGTATACAGCGGATGCGCCACCGGTTACGACGTCGACCTGCTTGATCAGCGTGCCGGGAATCGTGTTGAGGTCAACCACGCCAGACTGTGTCGACGGTACGAAACGACGACCGTTGACGAGTACCAGCGTACGCGGTGTACCGAGACCACGCAGGTTAACGCGTGCCGTGCCATCACCCGGGTTGTTCGACGTCGGGCCGAACGAAGGCAGCACTGCCGGCAGTTCGTTGAGTTTTTGCTCAACGTTGACTACGCCGGAAATGACAAACTCTTCGTTGTCGACGACTTGCAGCGGGCTTACGGCTTCGAGGTCGGTACGGACAAGACGAGATCCCGTGGTGATGATCTCTTCAATTTCCTCGACCTCTTCCTGGGCAAGAACCGGGCTACTAGCCAGCGCGGTCGTGCCTGCGGAGAGAATCGCAAGCTTCACGGCCTGCGACAGATTGGAGCTTTTCATTATGAACCCCCGTTAAGGTATGCGGTTTCAAATTTAAAGTTTCTTACGTACGGCACCGTTCTTAGTGACGGCTATTGCCAACGCAGGGCGCTAAGAGTATCTGCACGTTTCGGGGATGTCAAAATTCTGTTGTTATTTTGATACGGTCTAAATAGAGCTCGGGGCGTCGAAACAGTCCTTGAGATTTGCGCAACGGTTTCTTGCCGGGTTCGGGGCCGCCCCGAGCCAGTCCGAATTTTAGCTATAAAAAACAGTGCCTTACGCTCGTCATAGCTATCGCTGGCAGGTTCTGGTTGTCGCTCAAAGACAACTTCTCCAAAGCAGATTCCAGAAACGTTGCGAAAAAACAACAAGGGGTTGCAAGCCCCAAAAGTGTTGTTTTTTTCCAAATGAACTGCGGGCGGCGATATTGAGGAGCCTGGCGACACGCCAGCCATGCTTGCTATTTTCTGAATTATTTCAATAACTTATTGGTGACTGCGCGCGTCCGCGCCTGTTCGGGCAAGAAGCGATTTTATGCCGATTGTTTATATCGGCCTTCAAAACGGCCCGTTTTTCGTGCGGATGACTACTTATAGGCTCATTGCGATGCGCAATGTAACGTGACTGTTTCGCTTGCTGTTTTGGTTATACTGCCCGGCCGCTGCAAACGACCAGACTGATGCTGAACCCCGATCTTGATATTGATGCGCTCGCCCGGCAGTACGCCGAGGACGACCGCGTTCGCATTCCGAACTTTCTCGACCCCGATTTTGCCGAGCGGGTACACCGCGCCTGCCGCGACGATGTTCCTTATGAGTACATCTGCCATATCGACGGCAACAACGTGGTCATCCCGGAGCAGGATCTCAAGTCGATGTCACGAGAAGAACAGGCGGCGCTGAACAATAACCTCATCGAGTCAGCGGCCCGCGGCGTCGGCTTCTTCTATTCCGGTTACCAGATGCGCCGCGCGCAACCGACGGAAGGCGACGACAAGCTCACTTTCCTGCACAGCCTGTTCGAGTTCGTCAACAGCGAGCAAATGTTGTCGCTGATCTCGCAAATCAGCGGACGCAAGGACATCAATTCGGCGGATGCGCACTTCACCCGGTATACGTCGGGGCAATACCTGACGCGCCATACCGACAACATTACAGCCGAGGGCCGCCGCATCGCGTATGTCATGAGCTTCACGAAGGACTGGCATCCCGACTGGGGTGGTCTGCTGCATTTCTACGAGAGTGATGGCGCACCCCGTGATTTCTGGGTGCCCGTGTTCAATTCCCTGAATCTGTTCGACGTGCGGCACACCCACTCCGTATCCTATGTAACCCCATTCGCCAGGAACCAGCGGCTGTCACTGACCGGCTGGTTCTGCGGTTAAGACTATGAATGACACTAACGGCTCTCTCACGACGCTCGACGTTGCGCTCGAATTGCACGAGTCTGGCAATTTCGACGCTGCGGCTGACATCTATACACGGCTGCTCGAGCAGGATCCCGCCAACCTCGACGCCCGGTACGGCCTCGGCACCGCACGCTTGCAGCAGGGTAATCCTCACTCGGCCAGTGACCTGCTGGAGCAGGTAGTGCACAGTGCGCCCGGCGTTCCCGAGTACCACTACAACTACGGTCTCGTCCTGCAGCAACTCGAGCAACACTATGCCGCTATAGAGCAATTCAATGCCGCGACCATTGTCCGCCCGGAGGGCCGTTTTCTCTGGCTGGGCCTGGCGCGATCGCTGGCCGCCGTGCACAACTACGCTGGCGCCGTGACGGCGCAGGAAAGGGTAATCGACAGCGATTCGGCGACCGCAGCTGACTGGACGACCGCTGCCGATTACTACTTCATGGCCGGCCGCTATGACGATGCAAGGCGCGCTGTCGACAAGGCGCGGGAACTCGGTAGAAATGACCCGCGCAACGAGTATGTCGAAGCCTGCTGCGCGGCTATTGCGGGTGATGACGACACCGAGCGGGAGCTGTTACGCAAGGCCGTCGATTTGCGCCCGGGCTTCGCGGAGGCCTGGGACCGGCTCCTCGACCTGGTGCCGCAGGAAGAGGTCCTGGCACTCGCGGATACGTGCGAAGGACTGAGCGGTGACGCAGCCACGCCCGCCCGGGACAAGCTGATTTTGCGCTACACGCTTGGCCGCGCCTATGAACGGCTTGAAGACTATGACCGGGCGTGGCGCCACTTCGAGAATGCCAACCAGCGCCAGCAGGACGAAGCCGCGGCAAACGGCAACGCTTACGACCGTGTCGGCAACGATCGATTCCTCAGCTGGGCAAAGACCGAGTACGACGAGCAGGGCACCGCCGCATCGGCCAGCGACGACCGGCCGATCTTTATCGTCGGCATGCCGCGGTCGGGCACTTCGCTCGCGGAACGTATCGTCAGCAACCTGGACGGCGTGACGATGGGCGGCGAAAGCGAGGCCCTGGAGCATGTGAGTGGGCTCTACTACAGCGCGCTCGCGCGCGGCGAGTCGGCGCCGCTACGGGAGCTGCAAAGTGGACACTGGGACGAGCTCGCCGCGGGTTACTGGCATACCCGGGCAGGCGCGAGAGGCGTGCTCACCGACAATACGCCGGCAAATTTCCGCCATGTCGGCATGCTGTGCAGGATGTTTCCGTCGGCATCCGTGATCTACATGCGACGTGATCCCAGGGATGCTGCAACGTCGCTCTATACACATATGTTGCCCGATCGGGACGCCTACGCTACTGACCTCGGCGACCTCGCGCACTATTGCGGTTTCTCGCTGCGGCTAATGGCCCACTTCGCGAACGTCTTCCCCGACCGCATCATCGAGGTCGACTACGAGTCTCTCGTGACAGACACCGAAAGCGAGTCACGACGGATCGCCGAATTCTGTGGCCTGGAGTGGCAGGCCGACTGTCTCGATGCGGGCCATCGCCAGCCGGCCGACGTCACCTTCAGGGGGCGGCAAATGCGGCAGCGACTGGCAACGAACGACATTGGCCACTGGCGCAATTACAGGGAGCACCTTGCGATGTTTGTCGAAGCTTGCGCCGTCAACGAGGTGCCATTACGGGACGACTGAGCCATGAAAACCAGCCAGAAACTGAAGCGTGCAGCAGAGCTCTACCAGGCCGGGAAACTCGGCGATGCCGAAGCCGTGTGCCGCAGGGTCGTGGAGCAGCAACCGGACCATGTCGACGCGCTGCACCTGCTCGCGCTGGTAACACGCAAACAGGGTCAGCTGGAGGAAGCAGAGTCACTTTTCGTCCGTTGCCTCGAGAAGGCGCCACGACGCGCCGACATTCATGCCAATTTCGGCAACCTGTTGCGCGCCGCCGGCCGCACCGACGAAGCCATCGCCGAATACGAAAGCGCGCTCGATATCGACGCCACATTCAGGCCGGCCCGCATTGCACTGGCGCGCGCCTACAACAAGGCAGGACACTTCACCCATGCGCTGGCCACCTGTGAGCGCCTGCTTGCCAATGACCCCGATGACGCTGAAGCCTGGGCGGCGCGCGGTACGGCGCACCGTGGCATGGACGATCTGCCCGAGGCGGAGGCCGCGTACCGCAAGGCGATAGAACTCCGGCCCGGTTTTGGCGCCGCGCACCATAACCTCGGCGCCTTGCTCAGCAAGGAAAGCCGCCACGAGGAGGCGCTGGAGCAACTCGTCAGCGCGGGCAAGGCCGGTGTGAGCGGCCCGGAAATGGTATTTAATCTCGCCAGCACACTCGCGGGTCTCAGCAAGTTCGACGAAGCTGAATTGCTGTTGACCGACGCCACGGAGGCCATCCCGCACGGCATCGAGCTGCATCGGCTGCTCGCGAGGCTGCGCTTCATGCGCGGCGATCCCGAGTGGGACAGCGTCATCCGTGAAACGGCCAGCAACATGCCGGACTACCCGCCACTGCGCATTGCGTATTCGCAGCTTTTGCATGCCGCAGGCGAATTCGACAAGGCATACGACGTGCTGGGTACGTTCACCGAAGAACAGCGCAATGACAAGGACGTGCAGGCCGAGTTGTCTGCCGTGCACCAGGAAGCGGGGCGCTTCGAAGAAGCGCTCGAGGCGGCGCGCGTCGTTGCCGAGGGTAAAGAGGGCTATGGTGCCCACGTCGACCTGCTGATCGACCCGCTGATGTCACTTGGCCGCGCCGACGAGGCGATGCCGCTGATCGAGCTTGCGCGGGAAGCAAACCCGATCAACCAGTGGTACATCGCGATGGAAGCAACCGCCGCGCGCCTGCTCGGCGACCCCCGCTACGAGGAACTCTACGATTACGAGCGCTTCGTCCAGTCATATTCCATCGAGACGCCGAAAGGCTGGTCGTCGATCGAGGAGTTTCGCCGCGACCTCAACGCCGCCCTGGTCGAAAGGCACAAGTTCCGATCGCACCCGCTCGACCAGAGCCTGCGCGGCGGCACCCAGACACCGCGCGGATTGCTGGGCGACCCGGACCCGATCATCCAGTCCTTCCTGCAGGCGCTCGCCGACCCGATCGGACTGTACCGCAGCCACATCGGCACGAAGAGCAATCACCCGATGACCGTGCGCAACCGCGGCGAGGTCGTAATGACCGGCTGCTGGTCGGTACGACTCGGCAAGCAGGGCTACCACGTAAACCATGTGCATTCGGAAGGCTGGATCAGTTCCGCGTACTACGCCGAGTTGCCGTCTGAAGTCGAAGATACCGATGCCCGCAGTGGCTGGATCAAGTTTGGCGAACCGCGCTTCCCGGTACCGGGTGCCGTGGCCGAAAAATACGTACAGCCGCAGGTAGGCATGCTGGTGCTGTTTCCGTCCTACATGTGGCACGGCACGATGCCCATCCACGGTGACGAGCCGCGCATGACCGTCGCCTATGACGCGGTCTGCATGGATACCTGAGCGAAGTGGACGCCGAGTACCGTAGCCGCCTGGTCGCTGATGCCGAAGGCGGCAACCCCATCGCCGAGCGGCTCCTGCTGCTCGGCCTCCTCGGTGACAACGACCGCGACGAAATCAGCGCATACCTCGAACGCCTTGCCGATGATGTCCACCGCCGCTACCTGGTGGCGGAACTGCAGTGTTTCCATGGCTGGCCGGCAGACGAATCGTGGCAGGCTGCGCTGCGGGAATGCGCCGCGGCCGGCCACCCGGAAGCCAGGAATGTTGTCGCGCTGTACGACACGTGGTCTACAGGTGGCGGCTGGGACGACTGGCAACCGCCAGCGTGGACCGGCGTCATCTCGGGTGACGGGCTGGTCGTCGAGCGCAGCGACGAGTTTGCCCCGCGTCCCCTGGTCGGATTTCTGCGCACCATCCTGGGCCCACAGCTGCAACCGTCCGCGGTCATCGATCCGGATTCGGGAGAAGCGATCGCACACCCGGTGCGCATCAACCAGAGCGCCCAGTGGTTTCCCGAGCAACTGGGCTGGATCGGCAAACTGTTCGAACAGCGCCTGGCCGTGGCCGGTGGTTACGACGTTGCTCATGGCGAGGTGCCCAGCCTGCTGCACTATGGTCCCGGCCAGCGCTACAAGGCGCATCTCGACTGCATCAGCCGCAAACAGGCCGAGTCACCCGAAGGCATCGAACAGGGCGGTCAACGCACGCTGACACTACTACTTTCGCTGGGGGACGACGATTACGAAGGTGGCGAGACCTGGTTTCCGCATTTCGACGCCGGCGCAAAGGCTCGCACCGGGGAATTGCTGCGATTCAACAACACGGATGCCGCCGGCGAACCGCTGCGCAATTCACTGCATGCGGGCCAGCCGCTCGCCTCGGGCGAGAAATGGCTGCTCAGCAAGTGGGTGCGCGAGAAACCGACGCCGTACGGCCGCGAGATCTGCCTGTCCGGCCGAAACTAATCGTTATCGCGACGCCTGTTGCGCCGCGCAATCAGGCGGTTCCAGTTTTCGAGAGAGAACAACTGCCCATAGATGGCCGCCAGTGAACCGTCCTGGTGCAACTCCTGCAGCACATCCTTGTCGAGCTCCTTGAGCTTGTTCGCATCGATCGTGACGTAGTCCGCGACCTTTTCTTCCGTGCCGTCGGCCTGCGTCTGTTGCACGCGCTGGCCGTTCAGCAGCCCGAGTTCCTTGACGCGCTGACAAAACTTCAGGGTCCGTTCGGACTCCATGCGGAACTGCCCGCACAGGTCGAGCCGCGCCTGGATGTCGGGGTTCATGTCGTCGCCGACGAAGAACGGGATTTCGGGGTTTTCGGAAATGGCGTTCGACGCCTCGTCGATTATCACCGCGTACTCGCCCTCGCCGCGCATGGCGAGCGCCAACGGATGGCAGCGAATATACGAGGGTACATAACTGCCAATTTCCCATTTGCCCGCGTCATCGACAAACAGGTTATCGCTCTCGATGACGCCGAGAACTGCAAGCATGACTGGATCTTCAAGGCCCGAAAAGATGATCGGATAGTGCTTCTGCGCCGTCTGGATCTCGTTGCTGACGATGGGCGCCGCCTTGATTCCGCGCACGAAATCGAACGGCCGCTCGGGCTGCGAGAGCCCAAGATCACCGTGATCTTCCTTGGTCAGCAGCGCCGGCTTATCATAAAGAAACATGTTGCCTTCGAAAGCTTGTGACGAGGCAGCCTAGTCTGAATTACTCATTGAGCTATCCGTGGAAAAATCGGGGCGGCATGATAGCGACCCGGAGCCCGAATGACACCCGAGCAAGACATTACTGCCCGGCAAAACCGCCTCTGCACCGCGGCGCTCGACGCCGAGCAAGGCGGCCGGCTGCGCGATGCCGCGAGAAGCTACCGCGAAGCGATCCGGCTCGACCCGGGCAACCCTGCGCCCGACCTGTTCTACGGTTTCGTATTGCAGCGCCTTGGCGAGCAGGAGGCGGCCGTGCAAACCTGGTCGCTGGGCGCCGACCTGGATTCGAATTTCATCAACGCGTGGCGATTCGACAGGGTCGATGAGCTGGTGCGGCAGCGCTCGAAAGCGGCCAATGACGCACTGCGCAGCCATTTCACGGCACAGCACACCCGCTGCGTCGACGAATACCGGGACGCCCGATTCCGGTCTACACGAAGGAGCACGCGCCCTGGGTCGGGCTGCTCGAAGACGCCTGCGAGGAAATTCGCGACGAGTTCCTCGCGGCACAGGACGCGGCCGCCGGTGAACAGGCGCCGAATCTCGGCGCAGGCGTCGCCAGCCTTGGCGATGACTGGGCGCCGATTGCCGGCTCGCTGAACTGGGGCTCATTCCACCTCTACAAGCAGGGACAACCGAATCCCCGGTTGATCGCAATGTTCCCGCGCACCCTCGAGGTGCTGGACCAGGTGCCGCTCGTGCACACGCCGACGGGCCCGAGCGAAGTCCTGTTCTCTGTCTTGCAGGGCGAGCAGCTCATCCCCCCGCATTTTGGCGTTTCCAACACGGACATGACCGTGCACCTGCCCATCGTGTACCCGGGCGATGCGGCCATCCAGGTCATCGACGAGGTTTACGAATGGCAGCCCGGCAAGGCCTTCGCATTCGACGACGCGTTTCGCCACGAAAGCTGGAACCGCAGCAAGGAGCCGCGCGTGAACCTGCTGTTCGAAGCCTGGCATCCGCACCTGGGCGAACACGAGCGCCAAGCCGTCATGGCTACGTTCCAGGCGCGCCTGCGGTGGAATGCCGGCCGCAGCCTCGACGTTGCAAGCTTGTAATTGGAATACGAATGACTACCATTGTCTGTCACTCGCAGATGCGACACGCACACCCGGAAACATAAGCAATGGCCATTTCAGAATATAAAGTCGAACCCCTGTTCGCGGAGCCCGTGTTCCGCGCCAATATTGGCCACGCCATTTCGGCGGAACAGGAGGAGTACATCAAGAACCTCAAGATGGTGGAGAACCGCGACAATTTCATCTCGGAAGACCTGTACATCTTTGAGCATCCCGAACTCGCGAGCATCAAGGAAGCCGTGCACGAAGTGCTCGATATCTACGCGAGCGAAGTCATGGGCATCAACCAGAGACTCTATGTCACACAGTCGTGGTCACTGCTCAACCACCCGAACAGCGGCATGCATGGCCATTCGCATTCCAACTCGGTGATTTCAGGTTCGCTTTACTACACGAAGCTTCCCGAGCCGATCCCCAGCATGATTTTCGACAAGCACCGCGGCTACCAGCAGCTTGAGCTGACGCCCGAGCGCACGCGGCAAAACATCTACAACACGCCGCTCAACGTCGTTACGCCGGCCGAGAAGGATGTCATCCTGTTCTCGTCAGGGCTGCAGCATTACGTCGAGCAGAACAGCACCAATGAGCCGCGCTACGCGATTGCGTTCAACACCTTTATCAAGGGCAAGTTCGGCAACTACCGCGACGTGTCGGAACTCGCGATCGCCCCGACGAGCTAGAATTCGTCTAGCTCACTGATTCCCGTCCGGGGCCCGCCGAACGCGCCCTCTGCGTCGGCGTCGTGTACATTATCGCCATGTCCACTGCCCGGCGCACTCGTACTATCCGACTGCTTACGCGCATCGCCATCAGTGCGATCCTGCTGGCGCTGTTCGCCCTCCACATCGCTCACAGCCCGAGATACGAAGTCATCGACCGGGTGGAGAATTATCTTTACGACGTCCGCATTCGGCTGACGATGCCGGGTACCGTCGACGAGCGCATTGTCATCATCGATATCGACGAAGCCAGCCAGGCTGAACTCGGTCAGTGGCCGTGGCCGCGCAACACACTCGCCGCCATCATCGACCGCCTGTTCGACGACTATGGCATCCGGGCGCTCGGCCTCGATGCGCTGTTCGCCGAGGCAGAGGAGACGTCGGCCGAACGCCTGATTGCCGAACTCGAGGCCAGCTCCATCGGTTCCGATCCGGCCGTCCGTGACGAGCTTGCCCGCCTGCGGGCCCGGCTCGACAGCAATATCCGCTTTACCGAGTCATTGATCGCGCGCGATATCGTGACGGGCTTCGTATTCAAGGATTACGTCGGTGACGACGAACCGCGCGAAACCGGGGTGTTGCCGCCTCCCGTCATCCGGGCTGCTGCCATCGAAGACGTATCGGTGCCATTCGTCGAGGCCGCGGGATTTGCCGGCAACCTGCGTGAATTGCAGGAGAACGCGATCGGCGGCGGTTTCTTCGACGCGCCGATCATCGACGCCGACGGTGTGTTCCGCAGGGCGCCACTGGTGCAGCGTTACCAGGGCGACCTGTACCCGTCACTCGCCCTTGCCGTTGCGCATGTCGTCTCCGGCAGTCCCGACGTCGCGCTGAGTTTCGCGCCGGGCGATAAACGCAGCGGCATCGAGCTCGAGCACCTTGTACTGGGCGAGCAGAGAATTCCCGTCAACGAGCAGGTCGCGGTTTACATTCCTTACCGCGGGCCGCAGGAAAGTTTTGTGTTCATTTCCGCCAGGGATGTACTCAATGCTTCGGCGCCGCAATCCGTTCTCAATGGCAAGATCGCGCTGCTCGGCGCCAGCGCAGCCGGTTTGCTCGACCTGCGCTCGACGCCGGTCGGCCAGCGCTACATCGGCGTCGAGGCGCACGCCAACCTGATCGCCGGACTGCTCGATAACACGATCAGGCAACAGCCGGCCTGGTCCGACGGCCTCGAATTCACACTGCTGTTGCTGATCGGCGCTTTGATGGCGTTCGCGCTGCCACGCCTCGCACCGGCGACGGCGCTGCTATTCGTCGTCGCCATAATCGTCATCACGATGGCCGGCAACCTGTGGCTGTGGTCGGCGTTCGGGCTTGTCGTGCCGCTCGCATCGCCGCTCGTCTATACCGTGCTCGCCGCGATGCTGCAGATCACCTACCGCTTCTTCGTCGAGCAACGCAACAAGCGTCACCTGTCGCAGGTGTTCGGCCAGTACATCCCGCCGTCGCTCGTGGAAGAAATCGATGAGTCCGGTGAGGAGATATCGCTCGAGGGTGAATCGCGCGAGTTATCAGTATTGTTCTCGGACGTGCGCGGATTCACGACGATCTCCGAGGGGCTCGACGCGATCGAACTGACGCGCATGATGAACGAGTTCCTGACGCCGTTTACGCAGGCCATCCAGACGCACCGCGGCACGATCGACAAGTACATGGGCGACTGCGTCATGGCGTTCTGGGGCGCGCCGCTCGCGGACGATGACCATGCCCGGCATGCGATTCTTGCTGCATTTGACATGATCAGGGCGGTTCGCGAGCTGGACGAGCCGTTCCAGGCCAGGGGTTGGCCCGCAATTCGTGTCGGCGTCGGCATTGCCAGCGGCGACATGAACGTCGGCAACATGGGCTCCGAATTTCGCATCGCCTACACGGTCATGGGCGACACGGTAAATCTCGGTTCGCGTCTCGAGGGACTGACCAAGCAGTACGGCGTCGACATTATCGTCAATGACCGAACGGCGCAGCTTGTGCCGGATTTCACGTTCCGCGAACTCGACCTCGTGCGCGTCAAGGGCAAAAACGAGCCGGTCGCTATCTACGAGCCACTGGGGCCTGGCGGCGAAATCAGCCGCGATACGGCACAGGAACTGGCGATTTACAGCGCCGCACTGGCCGCATACCGGCAAAAACAGTGGAATGAGGCACAAGACTCATTCCAGACATTGAAACAACGCACAGACCACCTCCTATATAATGTGTACCTTGATCGCATTGAGCGCTTCAGGGTGCAGCCGCCACCTGATGACTGGGACGGAGTTTTCGCACACCTGAGCAAATGACCGTGGGGGGTCTCAATGTCGGGGTTAAGATCAACAACGATCGTTGTATGGCTGTTATGCGCATTCGCGCCGGCGGTTGCCGCTGCGCAGGCCACTGTGCAGGTCGAATCGAGCGCGGAGCTGCGCGAAACACTCGACGCGGCTGAATCCCTGCTTGCGGCAGGCAGTGCAGCGCAAGCCTACGCCCTGCTGCAGCAACTCGAGGCCCGGCATTCCGGTGACTCGCTGTTTGACTACCTGTTCGGTGTGGCCGCGCTCGACGCCGGCCACATCAGTGAAGCAATCATGAGTCTGCAGCGCGCCGCCGAATCCGCACCGCAGTTCTCGGCCGCGCGCCTGGAGCTCGCCCGCGCCCACTTTGAGGCCGGTGAGCAAGGCGAGGCCCGGCCCCTGTTCGTGGCGTTGCTGAACGAGAACCCGCCGCCCGGCGTTCGCAAGGTCATCGAAGAATACATCGCGGCCATCGACTCAGGTCCGGCGACCCCACCGGGTAATTTCAGTCCCTATGCGGAGCTTGCGGTCGGTTACGACGATAACGCCAACGGCTCGACCGACAACCAGCAGTTCCTGGGCTTTACCCTGAATGCCGAAAACCTCGCCACTGATTCGGCCTTTTTCGAAGGCGGCGCCGGGTTCAACTGGACGGTACCGAGGAGCGCCACCTTCGCCTGGCTCGTCGGTGCACACGCCGGCTATCGCAAGAATCCGGATGCGTCCTTCGTGGACTCCGGAATTGTCAGCGGCGTTGGCGGCATGATCTGGCGCCGGGGCGCGAACTTCGGACGCCTGAACGTCGATGCCTACGCCGCGACCCGCGATGGCGAATCAAACGAGTCATACACGGGCGGCAACCTCGTCATCGGGCGCCATCTCAACGAACGCTGGGACCTGAGCCTGACCGTGCGCGGCGGTTCCCTGCGCTATGACGAATCGATCGAGGTACTCGATGTCAACCGCCTGCTGTACACGGCAGGTGTCGCGTACCGCTTCCAGTCACGCGGCCGCTTGCTATTCGAAGCTATTGGCGGCAGTGACAGCGAGCAGCAAAGCGGCTCGCCATACGGCAACTCGAAAGCAGGCGCGCGGCTCAGCCTCAACACGGCCATTGGTGACTCGAGCTTCCTGTTTGCTTCGATCGGCAGCCTGACCAGCGACTACGACGGGCTGTTTTTCGGGTTGCGGCGCGAAGACACCCAATCGACAGCACTGCTGCAATTCGAGTTTCGCGACGTCATGACGGATGGGCTGTCGATTGTCCCGCGCGTGCGCTATGTGGAGAACGACTCTGACGTTTCACTTTACGACTGGGACCGCACCGAAGTCGGATTGCTGGTTCGATGGGAGCCAAGATGAGCAAGCACACTCTTTCGAAGCTGTTGGCCCTGGGCCTTGTGCTGGCCTCGTGCGGCGCGGCTGCCCAGGAAGCCGGCACCGTGACGTTCGCGACCGGCTCGGTCTCCGCAGAGCGAGCGCCGGCAGTCGCGCTCGCGAAAGGCGACACGGTACTCGCTGCAGACTTTGTCATCACGGGCGATGCGTCGCGCGCACAGTTGCTGATGATCGACGACGCCAAAATTGCGATTCGCCCGAACAGCCGCCTGCAGGTTGCCGAGTATGTATATGCGTCAAGCGAGAGTACTTCGGGACCGGCCGTCGTCACGAGTGACGATAACAGCAGTGTCCTCAACCTGGTAAAAGGCGGTTTCCGTACGATTACCGGCGCGATTGGTGAGGAAGATCCATCGGACTACGAGGTGCGCACCGCCGTGGGCGTGCTCGGTATCCGCGGTACCGACTTCGCCGTACTGCTTTGCCGCGGCGACTGCGATACTGCGCCCGGTGTGACACCCGGCGCGGTCGTTCCGGATGGCCTTTACCTTATGGTGACGGACGGCAGCATCGAGTTCAGTAACGAGGTAGCGACGCTCGTGCTCGTTGCCGGCGAGTTCGCATACATTCCGTTCGATACGCGCGAGCCGGCCCGCCTCGATGCCGCACCACCCGTGTTTATCGATGACTCTGACTTCCGCTTTGCTGACGGACAACCCAGCGGATTTGATGCGGCTCTCGGCACTCGCCGTGCCCCGGACTCGGGCGCACCCGATTCGAGCGCGCCAGATCCGGACGACACGGCCCAGGGGGATGACGCCGGGCGAGACGTACCGGCACAACAAATTCGCGGCATCGACGCCGACGGTAACGAAGTCGACCTGACCCCGGGCGATACGCCGGACCCACAAAACCGCACGATCGGTTTTTCGACGGGACCGCTGGGCCCTGTCGGCACGATCTGGAGTTCAACTACCGACAATGAACCCGGCGAAACCCTGCTCGACGCCAACAACAACGTCATCGGCTTCACCGGGACCTACCCGGCGCGAACCGGCGCCGATATTGCAAGTTTCGAGATCGGCTCATCCTCAAACGTTGATACCGGTTTCGATGCTGTCACCGTGCTGCGCTGGGGCCGCTGGTCGGGCGGCAGTGCGGCGATCACGCTGAGCGACGGTACGACCACGGTCCAGGACCTGGCAAACCAGAGCCTGCACTGGATCAGCAGCCCCGAGTGGGCGACGCCACCGTCGATGCCCATCACCGGCAGTGCGAGTTACACGCTGATCGGCAACACGTCGCCGACCGACAATTTCGGCAATACGGGTGTACTCGGCTCTGCGACCTTTGACGCCGACTTCACCAACATGCGTGTCGATAGCACGTTACTTATCGATATCAATGGCGCCACCTGGACCGCAGCGGGCCAGGGCAACATCGGTGCCGCCGCGCAGTTGCCTGCTCACCTGTTCAATGGCGTGTACGGTGCAGTTACCGTTGACGGCGTCACGGGCGGCACCGGTGTCTTCTCCGGCTTCTTCAGCGAACCCGGCCCTTCGTCTGACCCCTCCTACCCCGGGGGTGTCGGTCTGACCTACAGCCTGCAGGACATGGGCGGCACAACGACCGTGTCCGGTGCCGCCGCATTCGGCAATCCGTGAGTTTCGATGTCGTCATCGTCGGTAGCGGGCCCGCGGGCCTGAGCGCTGCGGCGAGGGCGGCCGAGCTCAAGTTGACCTACGTGCTGCTCGAGGCTACCGCCGCCCCGGCCAATACAATCCAGCGCTACCAGAAAGGCAAACACGTCATGGCGGAGCCGATGGTCGTGCCGCTCAGAAGCGACCTGCAATTCTCGGCGGGCACGCGTGAAGCTGTACTCGGCGCCTGGCAGGACGGCATCGAAAAGCTCGGCGTCAATGTTCGCTATGGCGCCGAGGTAACGGCTATCTCGGGTTCCGCACCCAGCTTCCAGTTAACGCTCGCGGATGGCGAAGCAATGCAGGCAAAAGCTATCGTGCTGGCCATCGGCTTGCAGGGTAACCCGCGCAAGCTTGGCGTAGCGGGAGAAGACGGCGGCTTCGTGCAGTACACGCTCGATGACCCGGACGAGTACCAGGGTGAGTCGATCGTCATCGTCGGTGCGGGCGATGCAGCAATCGAAAATGCCATTGCGCTGGCGCGCAATAACTCGGTCTCCATCGTCAACCGCCGTGACGAATTCGCACGCGCAAAGGAAGGCAACCTGAGCCTGATCACGCGCGCGATCGAGGACGGCTCGATAACCTGTTTCTACAAGACCAATGTCGCGTCCGTTGAGCCGGGCCAGGCCATCGTCCTCAATACCGACACCGGGCAAACACGCGTCGAGTGTGACCGCATCATCGCGCGCCTTGGCGCGATACCTCCACGCGGTTTCGTCGAGTCCTGCGGCATAGAGTTTCCGAGCAATGACCCGACAACACTGCCCGAGTTGACCAATCAATACGAATCGAACGTTGCAGGCCTGTATGTCATCGGCGCGCTCGGCGGTTATCCGCTTATCAAGCAGGCGATGAACCAGGGGTACGAAGTTGCCGAGTTCATCGCGGGCAACGATATCCTGCCCGCCGACCACAGCATTCTCGAACAGAAATTTCGCAGCCTGCCCTTTGACCTGGATGTGGACGGCACGCTGGAATTGATTCGCAAACGCGTGCCGTTGTTTGCCGACATCAACGGCCTCGTCCTGCGCGAGCTCGTTTTGTCGAGTGAACTGTTGGCGCCGAACGATGGCGACGTGATATTCCAGAAAAACGACTACACGAATTCGTTCATCACGATTATTGAGGGCGAGGTTCGCATCGAAACCGACGGCGGCAAGTCCGTGCGTCTCGAGCGCGGCCAGTTCTTCGGCGAGATGAGCCTGCTGTCGGGTCGGCGCCGCTCGGCAACCGTGCGCGCCTCCAGTGATTGCGTGCTGCTCGAGTCGCCGCGCCGAGAAATCATCCGGCTGATGAACACCTACGATCGCGTGCGTCGCATCATCGACCAGTTCTTCATTATCCGCACCCTGCGCGCCGGCCTCGTGCCGGACCTGCCATTCGCCGAGGTCGCATCGGTCGCGGCAAAAACCGAGCTCAGGACCTACAAGGCTGGCGAGGAACTGTTTAGCGAAGGCGATGATGGCGACGGCCTGCACCTGATTCGCAGCGGTTCGGTCTCGGTGACACGCAATATCGGCGGCCGCGATATCGTGACGACCTATGTCGCTGCCGGTAATTACGTCGGCGAGATGGCCTTGCTCGGCCAGGCGAAGCGCTCGGCCACGGTAAGGGCGACTGTCACGACGGAGTCGATTTTTCTCGGCGCCGACGTATTCCAGCAACTGTTGTTATCGCAGACCGGCATGCGCGAGCGCGTCCAGGAAACGATGAAGGACCGCCTCAGCGAGAACCTGCGCATGGAGGCAGCGCCTGAAGCCGGTGACCTGATTTCGTTCCTGATGCAGCAGGGTCTCGGAGAAGCGACGGATGTATTGCTGATCGACGAGTCGTTGTGCGTCGGTTGCGACAATTGCGAAAAGGCGTGTGCGGAGACACATGGCGGCACATCCCGTCTCGATCGCTCCGCCGGCCCGACGTATGCGCAGGTGCACGTACCGACCTCCTGCAGGCACTGCGAAGATCCGCATTGCATGAAAGACTGCCCGCCCGACGCTATCCGCCGCGCATCGAACGGCGAAGTGTTTATCGAAGAGAGTTGCATCGGCTGCGGCAACTGCGAACGCAATTGTCCCTACGGCGTCATCCAGATGGCCGGCGAAAATGAGAAAGCGCCAAACCTGCTCGCCTGGATCATCGCTGGCCGTGGCACAGCTCCGGGCGAACGCAAGCCGGTTGATACATCGGCTTCGGCCAAGAAAGCCGTGAAGTGCGACATGTGCAAGGACCTGAAGGGCGGCCCGGCTTGTGTGCGCGCCTGCCCGACGGGCGCCGCGTTGCGCATGAGCCCGTCCGAGTTCGTATCCCTGACGAAGAAGGCGAGCTGATATGCACGAATCAATACTCGCTTTCAGGAAACGTCGCTACCTCTGGGTCGCGCTCGTCGTTTCGTTGCTGGCAATTATCGCCTACGTCTTCGATGATCCCCAGGAACCGGCAAACGGTGGCACCGTGCTCGGCTACACGCTCGGTACGATTGGCGCGCTGTTGATTCTCTGGCTTACCTGGTTCGGCGTGCGCAAACGCAGGTACTCATCGACGAGTGGCACGGTGCAGGGCTGGTTGTCCGCCCACGTCTATCTCGGCATCGCACTGCTCGTCATCGTGTTGCTGCACGCCGGCTTCCAGTTCGGCATCAACATCCACACGCTGGCTTTCGTACTCATGTCGCTCGTCATTGCGAGTGGACTGTACGGCGTACTCATCTATCTGAAGTACCCGGGTCGTATCAGTGACGCGCGTGGCGGTGTCAGCCGACCTGAACTGATGGACCAGCTCGAAGACCTCGACCGCCGCAGCCAGCGCGTGGCGCAGAACCTCAGCGCGGATTACCAGGAACTCGTCGAAAGCGGCATTGCGCGCACGCAACTCGGCAGCACGTTATGGGCACGCTTGCGCGGGCGGGACCTGTCCCAGGTCGTGTTGCGCTCGGGTGGCCAGACACAGGTCGTTGCAAACCCGGGACAGGAAGCGGCGCTCGACTGGCTCGCCGACGCGCAATCCCGTGCGACCGACGCCGACCAGTCCGCGAAGATCGGCGAGCTGTCCGGCCTGATACGCAACAAGCGCCAGCTGCTGCGGCAAATCCGGGAAGACCTGCGGCTGCAGGCCGGCATGGAACTCTGGCTTTATTTCCACGTGCCGCTGACCGCCGGTCTGTTGATGGCCCTCGTCGCGCACGTCATTACCGTGTTCCTCTACTGGTGACGCCGTGAAGTACCTGATTCGATTCATTACGAGGAACGCGGCGGGCGGTGTCGAGTACAACGACAAGATCGTGGACGCGCCGGCGATCACGATTGGCCGCGCCACCGACCAGGTACTGCATATCAAGGACAGGCGCGCCCGCCTGCAACACGCAACCATCGAACAGAAAGCCGACGGTGTGCACATCACCTCGACGGCATTGACCGGCGTCATCGTCAATGACCGCTCGCAGCGCGCATCGAGGCTTTCCAGTGGTGACGTCATCGAGGTCGGCGCAAATATCATCAGGGTCATCGACGCACCCGAAGGTGTCGACTTCGCCATCAGCTTCGAGCTCAGCGATGACGCCAGTACCGAGCACTTCGTCACCAGTTGGAGCGAACCGGTATCCGGCGTCGGCGGCTGGAGCAAGCGGCGGCTGTCGTGGGCCCTCATCGTTGTCATTGCGGCGCTTGGTCTCATAGCCCCCATCTTTACGTACGAGACATTCCTGCAAGCAGGGCCAATTCACAGCGCGCACTCGACAACGGCCTCGGAGTGCGATCTGTGCCATGTGAATGCATTCGAGCGCGTGCCGGATGAAACCTGCGAAGCCTGCCACACGGTTGACCGCCACGTCGTTCACTCGTCGGCAGTCGTCCTCGGCGAGATCCGTTGTGCTTCCTGTCACCTCGAGCACAACGAGCCCGAGCAACTGGTTAACCAGCACCAGGGCCTGTGCGGCGACTGCCACGCCGACACGTTCCCGGATGCTGCACTCGGCAGTGCCAGCGACTTCCTGCTGGACCACCCCGAATTCAGCC
>JARRLQ010000069.1:0-24925 GCA_037386905.1 Woeseiaceae bacterium | reverse complement strand
CTCGATTCTGCGTCGCGCCCACTACTCGGTCGTCATGCAGGTATCGTGTCGCGACCGCAACCGCATCGCGATCCAGGGAGACGTGATCGGCGCCGCAGCTATGGGAGTCGCGACGATCCTGTGCCTGACCGGCGATGGTGTGCAGGCCGGCGATCATCCGCAGGCCAAGCCTGTGTTCGATCTCGAGTCGACGACGTTGCTGGCATTGATTCGCACGATGCGCGACAAGTCGGAATTCCAGAGCGGCCGCAAGATCGACTATCCACCACGTGTGTTCCTTGGCGCAGCGGCCAACCCGTTCGTGCCTCCTTACGATTTCAGGCCGATCCGGCTCGCCAAGAAAGTCGCGGCAGGCGCACAATTCGTGCAGACCCAGTACTGCTACGATGTAATGCGGCTTGAAGAATTCATGGCGCAGATCCGCGACATGGGACTGCTCGAGAAGGTCTTCATCCTGGTCGGCGTCGGGCCGCTGGCGTCCGCCCGCGCAGCCGAGTGGATTCGGACCAATGTGCCCGGCGTGCATATCCCGGATGCCGTCATAAAAAGACTGGCAGGCGCCGACAACCAGAAAAAAGAAGGCAAGAAACTCTGCATCGAGTTGATTCAACGCATACAGGAGATCGATGGCGTTTCCGGCGTGCACGTTATGGCCTATCGCCAGGAAGAAACGGTCGCCGAAATCATCGCAGAGTCCGGCGCTTTACGCGGACGAAAACCCTGGTATCCCGGCGTTGAAGACGAGTGAGGATTTGCGCCCGGTATACCCGACAACCAGCAGCAAGGAAGTAGTTTTGTGAATGAAATTGTACGACTCGAACAACAGGGCCGCGTCGGCGTGGTCATCATCGATAACCCACCCGTCAACGCGATTTCACAGGCCGTTCGACAGGGCCTGCTCGACTGTTTTAACAACGCCGCAGCGGACGATTCTATCGAGGCCGTAGTGTTGCGCTGCGATGGCCGAACGTTTATCGCCGGCGCCGATATCTCCGAGTTTGATGCGCCGATGGGCGAGCCCATTTGTCATGACCTGTTTGGTGTCATGGAGTCGCTCGACAAGCCCGTGGTAGCAGCAGTGCACGGCACGGCGCTCGGCGCCGGCTCCGAGATCGCACTGGCGTGCCATTACCGGATTGCAGATGCCGGCGCGAGGCTCGGTTTCCCGGAAATCAATCTCGGCATTGTTCCGGGTGCCGGGGGCACGCAGCGCCTGCCGCGTGTGGTCGGCGTGCAGAACGCCCTGCAAATGTTCCTCTCGGGGCGGCCTGTTGGTGCGACCGACGCTCTTGCAATGGGACTCGTCGATGCCATTGCCGATAATGACCTGGCGGCGTTTGCTGTCGAGTTTGCCGAGAACTGCCTCGACGAAGACCGTGGCCCGAGGCGAACCTGCGATGTAGACATTGAAAGAGATGATTCGGTCAACGAGCTGCTCGAGACCGAGCGCAAACGTGTCGCGGCAACGATGCCTGGCCGCGTCGTGCCGGGCATGGTCATCGACGCCGTGGAGGCTGCGATTGATCTGCCGTTCGACGAAGGCATCAGGCGCGAGGTCGAAATCAGCGATGCGTCGCTGGAAACCGTCGAATCAGGCGCAATGCGCCGCCTGTTCTTTGCCGAACGCGCAACGTCGAAGATTCCCGGTATTGATCCGGGCAGCGCCCGCGAAATCGCCAGTGGCGGCATCATCGGTGGTGGCACGATGGGACGCGGCATTTCAATGGCCTTTGCCAACGCCGGCCTGCCGGTTACGCTGATCGATGTCGACCAGGAAGCGGTCGACAAGTCGCTGGGCCTGATTCGCGGGGAGTACGATCGCCGCGTCAGGAAAGGACGCATGACCGAAGCCGATGTCCAGAGACGCATGGAGCTTGTCAGTGGCTCGGTCGACTATAACGACCTTGCCGATGCCGACGTGGTCATCGAGGCCGTATTCGAGGTCATGTCACTAAAGAAGGACATTATTCGAAGGCTCGATGAAGTCTGTAAACGCGGTGCGATCATTGCGTCGAATACGTCGACTCTCGATGTGGCCGACATCGCATCGGCCACCGGCCGGCCGACCGATGTCGTCGGCCTGCACTTCTTCTCTCCGGCACAGGTCATGCCACTGCTGGAAATTGTTCGCACCGACGTAACAGCCGATGACGTGCTTGCCACGTCGATGGCACTGGCCAGGAAGCTGCGCAAGGTCGGCGTTGTTTCAGGCAACAGCTACGGCTTCATTGGCAATCGCATGATGGACCCTTACGGGCGCGAGGCCGAACGGCTGCTGCTCGAAGGTGCAACGCCACGGCAGGTGGACGATGTGCTGCGGCACTTCGGCATGGCCATGGGAATCCTGGCCGTGTTCGATATGGCCGGCGTCGATGTGGGCTACAAGGTCCGCGAGGCCCGCAAGGAGCATCTGCCGGACGATCCGTCGTTCTATCGCTCGTCCTCACTGTTGGTTGAAAACGGCATGCTTGGCCAAAAGACCGGCTCCGGCTTCTACCGCTATGAAGAGGGGTCGCGCGTACCGCTGGATAATCCCGAAGCGCTGGAGATGTTTGCTGAAGAAGCCCGCAAGCTCGGCATCGAGCAGCGCGACATCTCTGACGAAGAAATCCAACAGCGTTGCATTTACGCGATGATCAACGAGGGCGCCAAGGTCCTCGAGGAAGGCGTGGCGCTAAAGGCGTCCGACGTCGACGTCGTCTACACGTCAGGCTACGGCTTTCCGAGGTTCCGTGGTGGGCCGATGTACTATGCCGATACGGTCGGGCTCAGCGAGATCTGTGCGACGATCGATGCATTCGCAGAGCGATTCGACCCGCAATACTGGCAGGTATCGGATCTTCTGCGCAAACTGGCTGACAGCGGTGACGCGATCGCCGACTTCAGCAACTCCTGACGCCAGACTGTGAGGATCAACATTGATGAACGTAGAAGAACTGGTTGCGATTGACGTACACGTCCACGCCGAAGTCTCGTGCCGTGAACCCAAGGACGAGGAAAAGCAGAAGTTCGAAGACGCGGCAAAAAAGTACTTCAAGGAAGAAGCCAGGGAAAAGCCGACGATCGCAGAAACGGCGCAGTACTACCGCGAGCGCAAGATGGCCTGTGTCATCTTCACGGTCGACGGTGAACGCGCACGCGGCCAGAAGCGAATCTCCAATGAGGAAGTGGCCGAGGTCGCCAACGAAAACAGCGATGTGATGATTCCGTTCGCCAGCATTGACCCGGCCAAGGGTCGCCTCGGTGCGCGCGAAGCCCGTCGCCTGATCGACGACTATGGCGTCAAAGGTTTCAAGTTTCACCCGCAGTTCCAGGAATTTTTCCCGAATGACCGCGACGCGTACCCGCTCTACGAAGTCATTGCCGAGGCGAAGTTACCGGCACTGTTTCATACAGGCCATTCGGGTATGGGTACCGGCATGCCGGGTGGCGGCGGCATTCGACTCAAGTACGGCAATCCGATGTACGTCGACGATGTCGCTGTCGATTTCCCGGACATGCCGATCATCCTTGCCCACCCGTCGTGGCCCTGGCAGGACGAAGCGCTGTCTATTTGCCTGCACAAGCCGCAGGTCTATATCGATCTGTCGGGCTGGTCACCCAAGTATTTCCCACCACAACTGGTGCACTACGCCAACACGATGCTGAAGCACAAGATGCTGTTTGGTTCCGACTTCCCGCTGATCACACCCGATCGCTGGATCGAGGACTTCAAGGAGGCCAAGTTCCGGGACGAGGTGCGGCCACTCATCCTGCGCGAGAATGCCATCCGCCTGTTCGGGCTGGACAAATAAAAACGCCCGGGACAAGCCCGGGCGTCTTTGATGGTACAACTGACTTCGAATCAGTCGAAGTTACGCTGGAAGCTCAGGTTCCACATGCTCGGCTCACCTGGCTGAGCAATTACGGTTCCCTGGCTGGCGCTGACGTCATAGGCGTCGATGTAATAAAGCTCGTCGCTGATGTTCAGGCCCTGCAACTCGATTCTCCATGAATCGTCGGGCGCATCCCAGCGCACTACCGCGTTCATCAGCGTGTAACCGTCAAGCTTGTTGACCGGCCTGTTGGTCGGGTCGGCATACACCTCGCTCATGTAGCTGGCATCGAAGCGAATCATCCAGTTGCCGGAACTCGCCGTCGGGAAGTTGTACTGCAGACCCGCCGCCCACTTGGTCTCCGGTGTGTATGGCGTGATCATGTCCAGTGGATCTATCGGGCTGCCCGTCAGGGCCACCGGATCCACGCGCGTATATTCGAAGTCGAGCGTGCTCGCCGAAGCATCGAACAGCAGGCTGTCGGTAATGTACCACTCGACCTCCAACTCGAAACCTTCGATGTCGGCGTCGCCAACATTACCCGGCTTCAGGCATGGTGCGGCAATACCGTCCGGATCCACGAATGTCGGCACTTCGCACTGACCGAGGACCAGCTGGATGTCTTTGTACTCGGTCGTAAACACGGCTGCATTCAAACGCAGCGTGTTGTCGAGCAGTGTCGACTTGAATCCGAGTTCGTAGGACGTAAGCGTCTCCGGCTCGAATGGCAGAACCTGCACGTTGAAAAACGGCCGAGGATTCACGCCACCGCCCTTGTAGCCCGTCGAACCACTGGCATAGAGCATCGACGAATCACCAATGTTGTAGCTCATCGCCAGGCGCCAGTCGGTCTGGTCGTCCTCGAACTCGGCCTCGGTGCCATTCAGGCCAGCAAGACGCCAGTTCGTCTGGCTACCCGGAGGACCACCGATGATGTCAGAGCCGTCCGGATTGTGGCGGAAGTGAGTGTATCCCTTGTACTCCTCGGAATACCTGAGACCGCCACTGAGGTTGAGCCGGTCAGTCAGGCTCCAGCTCAGGTGCCCGAACAGCGCTTGCGAGTCGGCCGGCGTCGGATCCGGTCCGTGAATGAAGTCGATCAACGCGTAGTTCAGCGTCACGCGCGCCTCGTAGAAGGTCTCCTGGTCGAGGTAGTAGGCGCCAACTGTCCAGTCGAAGTCGCCCGCCGAGCCATTGAGCCTCAGCTCCTGGGTGAACTGCTCGTTGTCCGTACGGTTGTCGAGCTGGTTGACCGCCACCGGTGAGCCGTCCTCGTCCCACGTGAATCGCGAATCATACTCACGGTAAGCCGTAATCGATTTGAGAGACAGGGAATCGGAGATATCCCAGTCGATGATCAACGAGGCGCCGGTCTGCGAAATATCATTGCGCGGACGTATCACATTCGGCTTCCACGGCGCGGGCTGGGATACGGGCGGGTCGCCACCCAACATGAGCATTTCGTTGTAATCCGTAAGCGTGGAATACGTCACGTACGGGTCCTTGATCGGGTCATTCGAATTATGGTTCGGCCCGTACGGCACAAAGATGTGGTCGCGGTAATAAATAGGCGTACCGGTGCCGTTATCGAGCGTGATCGTCGGGTTGCCCAGGTTCGCCTCGATCGCTGTGCGGTCGGCATAGATTGCGACACCCGGCGACATGCCGGAGCGGTTGTTCAGGTGATCAAAGGAAAACGTGACATCGACGTCGTCGGACGGTATCCAGCGCAGTTGTGCACGCCCGGTCGCGTATTTTTGCGAACCTTCCGTGCCGATCTGGCATCCTCTGCCACCGCGATTGGTGGGCGCTCCGGACGTCGGATGGGTGCAGCCATAGTCCAGGACGCGGACATAACCATCGCGGGTCTTGCCGGCAGCCGAGAAGCGCGCATACAGCTTGTTCTCGGCCAGCGTCATGCCGCCCGCACCGCGGAAGTCGACCTGGTCGTAAGAGCCGAACCCGACTCTTGCGAAACCACTGTGGTCTTCGCCCGGCTGCTTGGTGTGCAGCTTGATCGCGCCGCCGATAGAGTTACGTCCGGCGAGCGTGCCCTGCGGGCCACGCAAAACCTCGACGCGCTCGACGTCCAGAAGCTCGAGCAAGGAACCCGTGAGCTGTGCAAAATACACATCGTCGACATAAACGCCGACACCAGGTTCGACTGCGGCGATGAAGTCGGACTGACCGACGCCGCGGATGTAGGCCATCATGCCGGACCGCGCCTGGCCGCCACGCTTCAGCGTGACATTGGGCGCCTGGTTGGCGACCTCGTACAGGTTGGTTTGAGCTCTGTTCTCGAGCATATCGCCAGTGACAGCCGTAATTGCGATCGGCGTATCCTGGACGCTGCGCTCGCGAAATTCGGCCGTAACTACGATTTCCTCGAGACGGCCTTCCCCTTCATCCGCATCCTGTGCGTTGACGGACCCCAGGGCCAGCAAGGTACCGATGAGTACCGTGAGCTGCTGCCGTAGTTGCTTGCGAATCGTTTCCATTTCAACGTGCCCCCTTAAACACTGCTAGCTGTTTCAAACTAGTCCCCACTCTATTAATTGCATGAATTTGCCACATTGGGTAATGAATTTATGATTGCGACCCAAGACAAATTCGTTGATTGTCAAAGCTTTATGATCACCGACTTGAGTTCGGTGTAGGCTTCGACACCCTGCCTTCCCTGCTCACGTCCGAAACCGGATTGCTTGAATCCGCCGAACGGCAAGGCCGGGTCGATCACCGCATGGCAGTTACCCCATACGGTTCCCGATTTGATGCGGGCCGCCAGGCCGTGCATGTTCGAGACGTCGCGCGTCCAGACACTGGCTGCCAGGCCGAACTCCGTGTCATTGGCAAAGCGCGCCACCTCGTCGAGGTCATCAAAACGCTGCGCCACGACCACGGGCCCGAAAATTTCCTCGCGGCAAACCGTCGCATCCGGATCGACGTCCGTCAGGACAGTCGGATTGACGTAGTAGCCGTCGGATGACGGCGCGTCGCCACCCGTAACGACCGTTGCCCCCGACTTCTTGCCCGCCTCGATATAGCCCATGACGCGCTCAAACTGCTCGGAAGACACCAGCGGGCCCAGGTGCGTGTTCGGATTCAGGCTCGGACCTGGCGCCCAGAAGCCCTTTGCCGCCTCCGAGACGCCTTCGACAACCTTGTCGAAAACCGAGCTGTGGGCGAACAGGCGCGAGCCCGCGACGCAAACCTGGCCGGAGTTGAAGAATATAGCCCCCGCCGCGCCAGGCGCCGCTTCCGCGAGATCGACATCGGGGAACACGACGACCGGTGACTTGCCGCCGAGCTCCAGCGTGACTCGCTTGAGCGTATCGGTTGCATTGCGATTGATGATCTTGCCGACCTCTGTCGACCCCGTGAAAGCGACCTTGTCGACGCCGGGATGTTTCACGAGTGCATCGCCAGCTGTTTCGCCAAGACCTGTAATGATATTGATAACACCCGGTGGAAAACCGACTTCGGCAATCAGGTCGGCGAGGCGCAAGGCCGTTACTGATGTCTGCTCAGCCGGTTTCAGCACGATTGTGCAACCTGCCGCAAGCGCCGGAGAGATTTTCAGCGCCGCCATCAGCAGCGGGAAATTCCATGGAATGATCTGCGCCGCGACGCCGACCGGTTCACGACGGACATAGGAGTGGAATGTCCCGGACGGTGCGCTCATTGGCTCGATGGTTTCACCACCGAGTTTCGTTGCCCAGCCAGCCATGTAGTGCAGCATGTCCACTGCATTCGGGATATCGACAGCAGCCGCCATTCCGCGAGGCTTGCCATTGTCGATGGCTTCGAGTTCCGCAAGCTCTTCGCCATTGGCTTCGATGGCCACGGCGAGCTTGTGTATCAGGCCTTCGCGTGCAATTGGCGACATGCCGGACCAGCGCCCGTCTTCGAATGCCTCGCGGGCTGCCTTGACCGCGCGGTCGACGTCGGCGTCAGTGGCTTCGACAATGCGCCCGACCTCCTTGCCGGTCGACGGGTCAATAACGGGCAGGGTCTTGTCGCCGCTGGAAGCGACCCACTCTCCGTTGATGAACAGCCTCGGCTCCCTGCCTAATGCCTTGGCAGCGAGTTCGGAATAATCGGGTTGCGAGAAGCGGGACTCATTCATTTCTTGTTCGGAAGCACTCATGTCAATTTCCCAGTTTCAGTTAGTCAGGATTTGCTCCTTGCGGGGCAGGAAAAACAGCGCGATCGCGGCAAACAGGGCACCGCAGCCCATGATGGTTGCCACCGTCGGTGCCGATGCGCCGATGACGAACAGGACACCGGCAATAATCGGTGCAAGCGCGGCACCGCCGCGGCCAACGCCGATGACGAACCCGGTGCCACTGGCACGCAGCTCGGTCGGGAACGATTGGGCAAATATCGCGTACAGGCCGACGATGGCGGCGTTGGTAAAGAAGCCGGCAAAGGCGGAGACGACCGACAGCGTGGCGAGATCCGCCTGTGCGTAGCCGAAGATCACGACGAAGATCATGGCGACGACCATGGCGCCGATCACCGCGAAATAGGCCAGCGTCAGGACAGTTGTCGTCCTGATCAGCGCCGGCGAGAACAGGCGCGCGATGCTCGGCTTGGCCGGTTCCTCGGTGCGCTCCGGCAAAGACTCGACAGTTTTATGGCCCATGCGCCTGAGCGTGTGGTTGATCCGCTCCAGTGCTCCGGGCGGTCGCTTGTGCTGCAGGAATTCAATCGACTCCGGCATCAGGAACCAGACCAGTGGTATAAACGCCAGCGTCACGAAGCCACCGAATACGAACACGGCCCGCCAGTCGAAACCAACGAGCAGGAATGACGCGATCGTGCCACCGACAATCGCCCCGGCCGGATACCCTCCGGCCATCAGGGTCACGGCGAGATTTCTGCGTTTCGCATTGGAATACTCGGCAGTCATCGCGTTGATCGAAGCCAGCATGCCGCCGATGCCGAGACCCGTTCCGAAACGGTAAGCGAGCAGCGACGTCATCGCGCCGGCCGTGGCGGCCAGGAACATGCCGATCGTCATGAGTACGAGGCAGATCAGGATCGTTGGCCTGCGACCGATCTTGTCGGCGATGCCGCCGAGCAATGCCGATCCCAGCGCCATTCCAATCAACTCTGCAGAAAGAATGACACCCAGAGCTGCACGGTCTATGCCCCACTCTGCCGCAATGCCTGGCGAGGCAAAACTGATCGACAGGACATCAAATCCGTCAAGGGCGTTCAGACCGATACACAACCCCACCGCAATGACCTGAAGCCGGCCCATCGGCGTCTGGAGAAGTATCTCTCTCGGACTGTTTTGCATACCAAAACTTTCCTGTCGGCTAATCTTAAATTCTAGAACAGAACCGCCAAAAGTACCGTTCACCGACATGTGAAGAGCGTTTCCGTGTTAGTCGAGTTCTGTGGCCCGCCGTATCGCTAAAATTGCCAATTGCCATCTCTGCGTAAGGATTCACACCCATGAGTGCAAAAAGCCTTGAAGACCTGATACAAGCCTCCGGCAACCCGGTGGAAATGCTCCGCAATTCGCAGATCGGAGCCTACGTGTATCCCGTTGTACCGTCCGAGTACAGCAACTGGCGTGATGAACAACGCGCATGGCGTGAGAGCTGCGTGCTATTCGATCAGACGCATCACATGGTGGACCTCTATATCAAGGGTCCCGACGCGATCAAACTCGTCTCCGACACGGCGATCAACACGTTTTCAAACTTTGCTGTAAACAAGGCCAAGCAATACGTGCCCTGTAGCCACAGCGGCCATGTCATCGGTGACGGCATCCTGTTTTATCTCGACGAGAACCTGTTGGTTTTCGTCGGCCGGGCGCCAAGCGCCAACTGGCTCAAGTTCCACGCTGCGACGGGCGGCTACGACGTTGAAATCGAGGAAGACGATCGCTCGCCGGCGCGACCCGATGGCGCGGCTGTCATCCGCAAATGCTATCGCTACCAGATCCAGGGGCCGAACGCAGAGCAGGTTATCGAAAAACTGAATGGCGGCCCGTTCCCGGACATCAAGTTCTTCAACATGGGCTATATCAAGATCGGTGACCGCGAAGTTCGCGCATTGCGTCACGGCATGGCCGGCGCGCCGGGCCTCGAAATCTGGGGTCCTTACGAGGAAGCCGTCGAGATTCGCGAAACCATTGCCGAAGCAGGCCGCGAGTTCGGACTGACACTGGTCGGTTCACGCGCCTACGCGACCAATACGCTCGAGTCCGGGTGGATTCCGTCGCCGTTGCCGGCCGTGTATACCGGCGAAGCGATGAAGTCGTATCGCGAGTGGCTGCCTGCAGCCTCCTACGAAGGCTCCGGCTCGGTTGGTGGCAGCTTCTATTCGGACAACATCGAAGACTATTACATGACGCCCTATGAACTCGGCTATGGTCCGTTCGTCAAGTTTGACCACGACTTCATCGGCCGCGAGGCACTCGAAAAGATCGCAGACCAGCCGCACCGCAAGAAAGTCACGTTTGCCTGGAATGCCGAAGACGTGACCGATGTCTTCGCCTCGATGCTCGTGCCGGGCGCAGACCACTACAAGTACATCGACTGGCCGCTGTCGAATTACACGTCGGCCTCGTACGACAGGATCACGCACGCCGGCAAGAACGTCGGCTTCTCGATGTTCGCTGGTTACAGCTACAACGAGCGCGCGATGTTGTCACTCGGAGTCGTCGACCCGGATATCGAAATCGGCTCGGAACTGGTGCTGACATGGGGCGAAGAAGGCGGCGGATCTGCGAAGACCACCGTCGAGCGGCACAAGCAAAAAGAGATCCGCGTGGTCGTAAGCCCGGTGCCATACAGCGCCGTCGCACGCGAAACCTATGCCGAGGGGTGGCGAACCGTCAAGAAAGCCTGAGGCGTTAGCCGACGCTGACAACAATCTTGCCGAAGTGCCTGCCTTCGTGTTGCCACTGGTAGGCCTCAGGCGCCGCGTCGAACTCAAACACGCGATCGACAAGCAGCCGCAGCCCGTTTGTTGCGATGGCATCGTTCATCGCTTCGAACGTGCTGCGATCGCCAACGAATATTCCCGTCAGGCTCGCGTTCTTGAGCATCAGCGGCTGCGGGTTGGTGTCACCTTCGGGCCCGCCAAGCACACCGATCAGGGCGATGTTGCCGCCGAAGCCGACTGACCGGAACGACCTCGCCAGGGTACCGACACCGCCGACTTCCAGGATATGGTCGACGCCAGCGCCCCCGGTCAGTCGCAGGATTTCCTCGTCCCACTCGGGCGTCGCCTTGTAATTGATCGTTTCATCAGCGCCGAGTTCACGGGCCCGCTCCAGCTTCTCGTCGCTGCCGGACGTCACGATCGTTTTGGCGCCAAGCATATGCGCGAGCTGCAGGCCGAGAATCGACACGCCGCCTGTGCCGAGCAGCAATACTGTGTCGTCTTCGCAAACCGGCTTGATCCCCATCAGCGCGTGCCAGGCCGTGACGCCCGCGCACGGCAACGTCGCGGCCTCTTCGTAGCTCAGGTGTTCCGGTAACGGCACCAGGCCATGCTCCGCGAAGACAGCGTATTCGGTCAGCACGCCATCCGCGTCGTATCCCAACGATGGCATTGATGCAAAATCCGGTGCGCCGCTGACCCATCCCTGGAAAAAAGTCGCGGCAACGCGATCGCCCGCGGCAAAACGCGTGACGCCCTTGCCGACGGCGACAACCTCGCCGGCACCGTCAGACAGCGGCACGGTGTCGCGCTGCACCGGGCCTCCCGGGTACTTGCCGGCCGCAATGGCCAGGTCGCGAAAATTCAATGAGGCCGCGTGAATACGAACGAGCACCTCCGCGTCGCCAGGCTCGGGAATCTCGGCCTGCACCTGGCAAAGGCCGCCGGGATCGGTGCTGCCAGCTGCCAGCAAAAATTGTTTCATGGCCATGTCGGCAGAGCTCTTCAGGGTGCGACCGCAGTCTCTTTGCTCTGGTGGGCGCGCGCAATGATGTAGGCGCGAATAGCCTCTACGTCGGCATCATCGAGCGCATCGGCAAATGACACCATGCCGCGATCGGTCAGCGCACCGCCAAGGACGATTGCCTGCCACAGCTCGCCGTTGATCGCCGGACTGGCGCGCAGGTCAGGCAGCATGCCGCCGCTGATGGCTGCATCACCATGACATGTGCCGCAATGCCGGTGATAAAGGGCCATACCCGCCGCGACGGTTTGCTCGTCGGCCGTCTGCTCCGGCGGATCGAAGGCAAGTAATGGCAGTTCCGTGGCTTCTGGCAAGGTCGCCTCACCGCCCAGTTTGAAAGCAACCACCCGGCTCTTGTTACCGAGACGACCCGACATAAGCCCGATCTCACCGGGGGCCAGCGCGTATATGCCTCCCCAGCCTACCGGCATCGCAATGTACTGCTCACCATGAACCTCGTAGGAAACAGGGCCAGCGAGAACACCGGTCTGCACATGAGACGACCAGAGCTTTTCACCGGTGTCTGCACGATAGATCATCACATCGCCGCCCGCGGTACCCTGCACGACGAGGTTACCTGCCGTGGTCAGGGTGCCGCCGTTCGACGGCCCCGGATAGGCGACGCGCCATGCGGCCTCCTGCTTTACGGGATCCCAGGCCAGCAGGTATGCCTCGATGCTGTCGAATATCTGTTTCTTGACCTCGGGATCCTGTGGCATCGACGCAAGATTGAAATCGACACCAACATTGAATCCGAGTGTCGTGCGTTCGAATTCCGGATCGTCAAAATACGGGAAACCGGCATCGCGAACCGGGATATACACGAGCCCGGTGTCAGGGTTGAACGACATCGGCTGCCAGCCATGCGCACCGCCCGGCCCGGGAACAATCACGGCAGGCGCGGGCCCGGAGTATCGTGCCTCGGGGTTCTCGATGGGCCGGCCCGTTTCCGGGTCGATGCCCGTGGCCCAGGTCACTACGGCGAACTTTTCGCCCGAAATGAATTCGCCGGTCTCACGGTCCAGGACGTAGAAGAAGCCATTCTTCGGCGCCTGCATGATGACCTTGCGCTCGGCCCCGTCGATCTCCAGCTCCGCAAGAATCATTGGTTGTGTTGCCGTGAAGTCCCAGGTTTCACCCGGCGTCGTTTGGTAGTGCCAGGCATATTCGCCCGTGTCGACATCGACTGCGACGATCGACGACAGGTACAGGTTGTCGCCGCCCTCCGGGCTGCGCAGGGCCTGGTTCCACGGCGAGCCATTGCCGACGCCGAGGTAAACGAGGTTGAGTTCCGGGTCAAACACGATCGCATCCCAAACCGTGCCGCCGCCGCCAAGTCGCCACCACTCGCCGGTCCAGGTCTTTGCGGCCTCGGCCATCGCGTCGGACTCGAATCCATCCTTTGGGTTGCCGGGTACGGTATAGAAACGCCAGGCCATCTCCCCGGTTGCGACATCGTAGGCGCTCGCGTATCCGCGCACGCCAAATTCAGCGCCGCCATTGCCAATCACAACCTTGTCTTTGAAAACTCGCGGCGCACCGGTGATCGTGTACGGCTTCTCGGGATCGGTCGTTTGCACGACCCAGTTGGGCTCGCCGGTCGCCGCATCAAGTGCGACGAGTCGACCATCGAGCGCAGCAACGAAAACCTGGCCCTCCCAGACCGCGACACCGCGATTGACGACATCGCAGCAGGCGTGGATGGCTTTTTCGCCCGGCACCTCGGGGTCGTAGGCCCAGATCAGCTCACCGGTAGCCGCATTGAGCGCCTTGACCTTGCTCCAGGCCGTGCTGACATACATGACGCCATCGACCACGATTGCCGTGGCCTCCTGGCCCCGGTCGGTGTCGAGATCGTAGTACCAGGCGAGCCCGAGTTCGGATACCGATTCGGTATTGATTGCGTCCAGCGGACTGTAGCGCTGCTCACTGTAGGTGCGGCCATGCGTCATCCAGTTGCCGGGTTCCGCGTCCGCGGCGATGATCCTGGCGGCGTCGACATTCGCGGGTGTGACCGCGCCCACCACCGCGCCCGCATTCTCCCCGTCCGGCGCCTCTGAACGATCACATGCTGCGAGGGCAAGGCTCGCAACGAGCGGAACGCAAAGTCGGCCAAGCAGGTGACCTCGCTTGACAAAAACTGACGCGGGATTGTTCATCGCATTCTCTCCCTCTGCATGATCAGGTTTGAGCGCCGAGTTCGGCGGCGGATTTTCGCAACGCTACCTTGTCGATCTTGTTTGCTGCGGTGCGCGGCAAGGCATCGATAAAATGTATAGCGACGGGTCGCTTGTATTTCACGAGGTTGGTCCTGCAATACTCGAGGCACTCTTCCTCGCTGAGCGACTCACCACGTTGCAGTACAACGAAAGCGACCAGGACCTCACCGAGACGCGCATCAGGGCGACTTACGGCAGTCGCCTCACGAATAGCGGGATGCAGGCACAGCAACTCATCGATCTCACGCGGGTAGACGTTGTAGCCGCCGACAATGACCATGTCTTTCTTGCGGTCGACGAGGTGCAGGTAGCCGTCGTCATCGAAATAACCAATATCGCCCGTATGCAGCCAGCCGTCGCGCAATGCCAGCGCCGTCTCTTCCGGGTTGTTGCAATAACCATCCATCACTTGCGGACCTTTGACCCGCACCTCTCCCGACTCGCCGAGAGGCAAGACCGTGTCGCCACTTTCCAGATCAACGATTTCGACCGTCGTCTCGGGAACCGGCGGACCGACACTCAATAGCTTGCGCATACCCGATGCGGGATTCACACAGAATGGTGCACCCTCAGACATGCCCCAGCCCTCGAATATCGGGCAGCCTGTCGTCTCGAGCCAGCGGTGGTGAAGATCTTCCGGGCAGGGTGCGCCACCGGACAGGCAATAGTGCAGTGACGAAAAGTCAGTTTGACGGGCGGTGTCGCTGCCCAGCAGTCCGGCATAGATTGGCGCCGGTCCACCGCCAAAAATTGTCACGTGCTGGTCGCTGATCGCATTCAGCACGTCATCGGGATCGTAACGTGGCACAAGAACGAAGGTGCCACGCGAAAATATTGTCACCAGCACACCGAAGCCGAGCCCCCAGATATGAAACAGCGG
The DNA here is from genome assembly GCA_037386905.1 of Woeseiaceae bacterium. Classification (GTDB taxonomy): domain Bacteria; phylum Pseudomonadota; class Gammaproteobacteria; order Steroidobacterales; family Woeseiaceae; genus UBA1847. The sequence goes on along the minus strand of JARRLQ010000069.1, from coordinate 10,084 downwards.
CGCGACATTCAACAACACTTCCTTACCGACGTTGACGGGCCAGACTGCGCAGTGCAATAACGTCGACCAGACCAGTCCGCGGTGACGATGGTTGACCCCTTTCGGCACTCCCGTCGTACCGCCCGTCATGAGCATCAGTGCCGGCTCGTCGGCCGTCGGCAGGTGATCGGCCTGCAGTCCGTCCGGGGCAAGAGATACCAGGTCTTTGAGCGTCCATCCTTCGCTGTCGAGATTAATCACATTTGCGGCGCCTCGCGCCAAGGCGACCGATTGCGCAAGGTCACGCGTCGATTCGACACATAGCACGGTACTGGCGTCGATATCCTTGAGCGCTGTTGAGATTTCTCTTTCCGTGTAATACGGATTGAGTGGTGCGGCTTGCGCATGCGCAGCCATCGCCGCAAACACCGCAACGACCGTCTCGATGGAACTGGGGATCAGGATGATGACGCGGGAATCTGCGCTGCCTGTCGCCTGGAGTTTCGTCGCGAGCCCCGCAACGGCCGCGCCCATGTCACGGTAGTCGATCGATTGGTCGCCACAGACAATCGCGGTCGTATCTGCGCCCTCATCGACCGCAACTTTGAGCATGTGCACAAGTGATTCGAATCGCGGATAGTCCTCCGGTACATGTTGCCGGGACTCGATGTGCGAGATCCGCGTCACTGTCTGTCGGTCTCCTGTTGCGCAAAATGCAGTTTCAGGAAATCGTCTGTTACCTCGGCAACGTGCTGCGAGATTTCTGCGTTCGTCGGCGCCTCGATCACGCGGCATTCCCGCTGCAGCATGAAACGATGCAGGATGACCGCCACGAAATTGAAAGCGAGGATCTTCGGATCCATTTGTTTCGCGTTCTCACGCTCCGAAAAAAGATTCTCCAGGTACCCGTAAGCCACTCGCGGACCCGTTGCGTAGTAATGCTGGCCGATCTCCGGCGACAGCGCCGCCTCCTGGAAGACGAGCCGCCTGAGTCCCAGAACCCGGTCACTGGTCACTGCCTGCATGATGGACTCACCGATTTGCTGCAACACTTCGGCAAGCGGCATCGAGTCGTGTTCCATGTCGACGAAATTCAGGCGCTCGCGGTATTCCTTGAGCTCCTTGGCTACTACTGCCTCGAACAATGCTTTCTTGCTGCTGAAGTATCGGTAGATCGACTCTTTGGAGATGCCGGATTCGCGGGCCATCGCATTGATGCTGGTCCCCTGGTAGCCATGCGCGAGGAAATAGTCGGACGCTACGTTGAGCACTTCCCGCTGTTTCTTGGTCGGTTGCTCCGCATTGGACCTGACAGCCGCACTTGCCCTGCTCATAATTCTTCCCCCATCCGCGGATTCGAATCGTCGACCTTACAGTCTGCCATCGGCCTGACAAAGTGGCCCGTGTTTGACATCCGGAGTGCCAAACCGTACGGTTCGGTTCTGAATACTGTAGTCCCGGCTACGCCAAGAGTCAAAAATCCGGCCAGGGCTACTGGATGGCAACATTTCGGGGGTGTAACTATGGGTCAGCCAGTATTGTCGTCACTGTCGTCACCGGCGCCGACGATCGCCCGCAGGATCCGCGGTTGGCGCGACGCCGCAATCAGCGTTTCATCGCCTCCCTCGAACCTGCACAACCGCCCTGCCCGGTCATCAGTGTCCGGCAAAGCGCCTGTTTACATGGCGGAGGTCTACTCTGATCCACAGTCCCTGCGTTACCAGCGCACCAAGTTGCCGGGCTGCGACGCGCAAATGCACTTGCTGCACCTGCAACTCGAGGGTGAGAGCATCAACCGCCAGAGCCGGCGCGAAGCGCACCTGAAACCGGGTGATTTCACGATCTGCGATGACGGTCGACCTTTCGAGATCGAGTTCTGCCAACCGATTCGCATGCTTGTCGTCGGTATTAGCGACGATCTCATCAAGCGCTACCTGCAATACCCCCAGGGCGTTACGGCGGTGCGCATTGGCGGCGACAAGGGCGTGGGAGGTATTGTCTCGGAGTTCCTCCGGTCCGTCTGGAACCGCTGCCTGTACGAGCCAGAGTTCGAAATCGATGTCAGTGTAACGGACGCCATGCTGGGTCTCGTCGCACATGCCTACCGCCTGGAGATCGGGCCATCTGTCGATCAGAATACGCTGGCGGCTGCGCACCGGGCGCGAATTGTCGACTACATCGAAGCCAACCTCGAAGACCCCAAGCTGACGCCGACACGCATTGCCGAAACGTTCCGCATCACGACGCGGTACCTGCATCACCTTTTCTCCGAGGAAGAGGAGACCATCGCGCGATACATCCTTCGCCGGCGCCTCGAAGACTGCGCCCGGGCGCTGACCGCGCCGACGCAGCGCAAGCGCACAATCACCTCAATCGCTTTCGACCACGGCTTCAGCAGCGCCACGCATTTCGGGCGCGTTTTCAGGTCACGTTACAACCTGACGCCAAGGGAGTATCGGCGCCGCTTCAACTTCTGCGACTGATCCGGCCGGTCGTTACTCGAATACGATCGTTTTGCTGCCATTGAGCATGACCCGATGCTCGGCCTGAAAGCGCACGGCGCGCGCGAGGACGCGCATCTCGACATCACGGCCAACGCCTGCCAGTTGCTCGGGCCCCTGTGCATGAGTCACGCGTGACACATCCTGTTCAATGATCGGCCCTTCGTCGAGATCGGCCGTCGCATAGTGAGCCGTGGCTCCGATTAGTTTCACGCCCCTCTCGTACGCCTGGTGATAGGGCCTGGCGCCTTTGAACCCCGGCAGGAACGAGTGGTGAATATTGATGACACGACCGGCGAAGTCTTCGCAGAATTCCTCCGAGAGTATCTGCATGTACCGAGCCAGCACGATGAAATCGATGTTCTCCCTGGCTATCAGGTCGCGCACCTGCTGCTCCTGCTCGCGCTTGGTGTCCTGCGTTACGGGGAAGTGAAAAAACGGCACCTTGCGAGCCGCCACCAGTTCGGCAACGTCCGGATGGTTCGACACGACAGCCGGGACCTCCATATTCAGCTCCCCGATGCGATAGCGGTACAGCAGGTCGAGCAGGCAATGGTCGAACTTCGACACCATGATCAGCACACGCGACTTGCGACGCAGGTTGTGAATCTCGCAGTTCATCGAGAACTTGTCTGCAATCGCGGCGAACGCATCGCGCAATGCGCCGGAACCAAGCCCGGCATCCGGCACTTCGAAGTGCAGCCGCATCGCAAAGGTGTCGGTGCCACGATCCCAGAATTGTGCGCTTTCGACGATGTTGCCACCCGACGAAACGACGAACCCGGAGACCTCGTGAACGATGCCGGGCTGATCGGGACAAGTAAGAGTCAGTACAAAGTCATTCGATGTAGTCATTTTTCCAGCCAGTTGATTAATGCCTTGCTGACCTGCTCTGGCGCCTCCAGGGGCGCCATGTGGGCTGCATCCTCGAAAATCACCAGGTCCGCGTCGGGAATTGCCGCGGCGATCGCCTCGTGCTGCGCTACCGGGCTCCATTCATCCTGGCGCCCCACACCAACCAGTGCAGGACACCTGATCTTTGCAAGCAGCGGCGCAGCATCCGGCCTCGCAAGCAACGCCTCAACCTGTCGCTCAAACTGATCGACGCCAGCGTCGACAGCCATCTGATAAAGCGGCGCCATGAAATCGGCGTCCTGGCGCCGTTGCGGGTGCACCATCGGCGGCAGCCATTCATCGACGAGCGCCTGCATGCCGTGCTGCTTGCCGGTCTGCAGCAAGCGCATGCGTTTGTCACGCTCTCCGGGCTGTCGCGGATGTACGCCGGTATCGAGCAACGCGATGCGCTCGACTCGCTCCGGCGCCATCCTGAAGATCTCCAGGGCAACCCTTGCCCCCATCGAGTGGCCCGCCAGGGCGACCCGTTCCGGCATGATGTCGAGAACGCTGCGGGCCATCGCCGCGATACTTGCGGCGGCGCCGTACCCTGGCACGGCCGTCACACCGTAGCTCTCAAGGTCGCGCGCCTGCGGACTCCAGACGTAGTCGCTGCATATCAATCCAGGCAACAGGCATATTCGGGTTTCGGGAGACAACGGGTCCTCGGATCATCACTGGAGCGAGCAGGCCTTCCCGCCCATTGTGACCTGAAGCGAGCAGCCACGGCAGCCCCGAAATATAACCAGTCTTTCCACATGGCCGATCTTGCGGTCGAAGGACCCGATGCGCTGAAACTGCTCAGCTATCTTGCGATCAACTCTTTCAACGGCTTCCAGGTAGATAAAGCCAAGCAGTTCATTCCGTGCACGCCGGAAGGCTATGTCATCGGCGACGTGATCCTGTTCTACCTTGGTGACCAGCAATTCAATCTCGTCGGTCGGGCGCCGACACTCAACTGGGTGCAGTACCACGCAGAGGCAGGCGACTACGACGTCAGTCTCGAACTGGACCAGCGCACGGCACTCCGCAGTGATCCGAGCCGGCGCAACAACTATCGCTTCCAGGTCCAGGGCCCCAATGCCATGGATACTATCGGCAAAGCGCTGGGCAAGACGCCGCCGGATCTCAAGTTCTTCAACATGACGACAGTGAGCGTCGGCGGTTGCACCGTGCGTGCCCTGCGACATGGCATGGCCGGTCAGCCCGGGTTCGAACTGTTCGGCCCGTGGGACGATTACGACGCCGTACATGGCGCGCTCGTCGAGGCGGGCGAAGAGTTCGGCATGCGTCTCGTCGGCGGCCGCGCATATTCATCGAACACACTCGAGTCGGGCTGGATACCGTCGCCCTTGCCGGCCGTGTATTCGGGGGACAGTCTCAAATCCTACCGGGAGTGGCTGCCGGCGAGCGGCTACGAAGCCAACGCCTCGATCGGTGGCAGCTTCTACTCCGAAAACATCGAGGACTACTACATGACGCCGTGGGATCTCGGCTACGGTGCGTTCGTCAAGTTTGATCACGACTTCATCGGCCGCGAAGCGCTCGAAAAACATGCCGCGGGGCCGCACCGCAGGAAAGTCACACTGGCGCTGGACAACGACGATGCGCTGCGCTGTATCGGCAGCCAGCTGTTCGAGGACGATCGTGCCAAGTACATGGACTTCCCGTCAGCCGTATATTCGATGCACCCCTTCGACACGGTTATGGTCAACGACGAGGTCGTCGGTCTGTCGACCTGGATCGGATACAGCTCGAACGAACGCAAGATGCTGACACTTGCCGTGCTCGACGAAGCTTATGCGGAGCCTGGTACCGAAGTGACGTTTGTCTGGGGTGAAGAAGACGGCGGCTCGGAAAAACCGACCGTCGAATCTCATCGGCAAACCCGGCTGCGTGCCACGGTCGCACCTGTGCCCTACGGTACGGTTGCCCGCGAAACGTACACCAGCGTCAAAGGCTGGCGCAGCGGCCATTAACCGGCGTTCGAAGTTCGACTACAGGGAATTGACTGTGTGCAGCGCCATCAGGCCGGCGCTGCGACGTTTCGTTGCCACAGATTCGAGCGGCGTGGCAAGACATTGCGCTGCGGCGACACGCAGCTCCGACGCAAACAATTCCGCTGCCGGGGACAAGGCCGCATTGCGGCGGGACGTCAGTCCAAATGGCCGGTCCGTGCCAGGCAACGGGAATGGCAGGGTCGCCAGCACGCCAGACTCCTCCTCGAAGCGAACCTGGTGCCGAGACAGCACGGTCAGGCGGTCACTCTCCAGCAACAATCCACGCAGCAGAACGAGCGAACTCGTTTCGATGACGTGCTCCGGCAACTGCAAGCCGCGTGCCAGGATCGCGTCCTCGAACAGCTTGCGCGTCGGCGTTCCGGTTCGCGGCAAGACCCACTGGTATTGCAGCAAATCGGTCCAGCGGCATTGGGCCTTGTTCAGCAACGGATGGCCGCTGCGCGCGATCACGGACAGGTTGGCGTCAAAGACGAGCTGCTCTTCGAGGTCACTGTCAGGCGTTTCACCACGCAATGCGCCAACGACGATGTCGATATCGCCACAGCGCAGTCCCGCAACGAGGTCTTCATAGGAACCCTCGACTGTCGCAACATCGAGAGACCGGTGCTTGTCCAGCAACGCCGTTATCGCCTTCGGCACGATGATCGTTCGCACGAACGGCAATGTCCCTATCACGAGGCGCCCTCGCCGCGCGCCCCGCAGATTGGCGATTTCATCACACGCCGACCGCAGATGGCTGCGCGCGAGCTTCACGCAGCGCGCGAGGTTGTCACCAAAGCCCGTCGGTATCATCGCCGCCGGTGTGCGTTCAAACAGTGGCACCTGCAATGCATCCTCGAGTTTGCGGATCGATGCGCACACTGCTGTCGACGTGAGACCCAGTTGTTCGGCAGCAGCACCTGAATTCTGGTGCTCCGCCACGGCGACAAACGCGTCAAGCCAGCGGTCGGAGATATCCATACTGCTCAGGCGCGATGTGTCCGCGTTCCCGGAATCGTCTGAGCCGGGTGCGAGCGCGCCCGCAGCCGCAAAAGCCGACTCGGCTTCGCGGGCTCGCGCCAGCAGGCTCTTGCCGAAAGCCGTCAGCGTGACGCCTTTCGAAGAGCGGTCGAACAGGGTCTCGCCAAGCTGGCACTCGAGGTCGCGGAGCGATTTCGTTACGCAGGTCTGGGAGCGATTCAGCACGCTGGCCGCACCGGTGACGCTCTGGCAATTGGCGACCGCAAGGAACACACGCACCTGGCGTATGCCGATTCTCGGCTGCGAAGCGATCGTCTCCCCGTTTGCTGCCACCCCTTTTGCTCCCGATTTTGTCGAAAGACCGGTCGAGTATACCAAACCGAACCGACCGGTTTGGCTTAATTTCAGCCTTATTCGCGAACTTTGGGGATGTGGGATGGAATCAGGTAGAAGCTGATGACCGTGACGACAATGATGGCCGCCATGAACGCGAAGAACGCTGCGACCGGTGGCATGGGATCCATGCTGAAGTAGTAGGCGGCGACCATCGGACTGACGACGGCGCCAATTCGCGAAACGGTTTGCGCCGCGCCGACGGCCGATCCCCTCACCTCGGTTGGATAGGAATGTGCGCTGACTGCGTACATGAATGCCTGCATGCCGTTGACCGACGCGCCGCCGGCCAGGCAAAGGACAAACAATAGCGGCAGTGACACCGAATCAGAGGCAAAAACGACGGCAATCAGGGCGCTGGCAACGCAGCCGAGCGTGGCCAGCGCGGAACCCGTGTGCCGTGAGCCGAAGCGGCTAATCAGGTAGGCGCCGCCGACCGAACCCAGGATTGCACCCGAGCTGAAGTATTGCAGCCCCTTCGAACCGACATCGGCGGACAGGTCTGCCGTTGTGAATAGCAGCGGTATCTGGCTCGTAAATACGTACAGCACGAAACTGTTCACCGTGAACGCGATCCAGATGAACACGGTGCGCACACGAAAGTCGGCGTTGAAGATCGTTGCCAGCCAGTTGCTCGATTGCCTGCCTGCTTCGGTAACAAAAAACGCCTCGCTGCCATCAAACCTGTTTTCCCGCAGTAACTGGTTCAGCGACCTGGCGAGGCGTTTGTGCAGATGGGGCCGCTTGGCCATGTATTTCGGCGACTCGGGCAATATCCAGGAGAAGATGGCGAACAACACAAGCGGTGCAATGGCGCCTACGGCAAACATCGAACGCCAGCCGAAATCAGGCTCCAGTGCCCGATAGACAAATCCACCCAAGAAACCGCCCAGCGGTACCGAAACGATGACCGCGGCAACCGCAACACTGCGAACTTTCCTGTTGGTCCATTCGGCGACGAGGGTCGTCGCGAGCGGCGTCACGCCTCCAAGGCCCAGGCCCATTACGACCCGCCAGACGAACAACTCGGAAATGCTCTGGGCGAAGTAACAGAACGACGAACCGATGAACATCAATGCGAGACATGACACGTAGGCCTTCTTGCGCCCCACCCGGTCGCCAACCCAGCCGAGGATGACGGAACCAATTGCCATGCCGATCAGGCCCGCGAGCACGAACGGCTGCACATCTGCCCGCGAAATGCCCCACTCGTCGACAAGATCAGGCGCGACGTAGCTTGGAATAAAAAGGTCGAAACCGTCAGTCAGCATGATGAGAATCATCATGATGGCAATGCCCAGCGGTTTGCCGACGAACCTCGCGCTATCGATTACCTCACCAACGTCGACCTTCTTGCCGTCCATAGGCTCCCGCGGATCCGTTAACTGCATACCGACCGTCAAGATACTGACAGGCAGCAGGGGTTGCCAGAGAATATTTCGACGATTGCCATGAATTCACCGGGAATCGAATACCTCGACAATTGTCTGGCAAATCTCGAATAATGCGGCATCACCATCCACGCCACAGGAAATCCGTTCATGCAGAAACTTCTGTCTGCCGCCTTCGCAACCCTTGCGGCGCTCTCCGGCTCGTACGCTCTCGCTCAGCAAATCGACGTGGATGCGGGCATTCGCGAGCAAATGGCAACACTGGCCGCAAACAGCAAAGTCGTGGCCGCATTCGAGCACATCGAATCGATGAACGAGAGGCTGCGTGACGAACTGATCGAATTGAACGAGATCCCGGCGCCGCCTTTCAAGGAGCAACAGCGGGCTGCCCGGTTTGCCGAAATGCTGCACGCCGCGGGGCTCGCGGATGTCAGTATCGATGCCGAGGGCAATGTCGTTGGTCGCCGCCCCGGGCTGGGCGGAGACCGCGTGGTCGCGTTCGCGGCCCACCTCGACACCGTGTTCCCGGTGGACACCGATGTCTCCGTGCGCGTCGAGGGAGACACGCTCTATGCACCCGGTATCGGCGATAACACACGCGGTCTGGTGGTCGTGCTCGCCGTATTGCGCGCAATGGAACGTGCGCAGATAGAGACCGACGCGGATGTCCTTTTCATCGGCAATGTCGGCGAGGAAGGCCTTGGCGACCTGCGCGGTGTGAAATACCTGTTCGGCGAAAACGGGCCGGGAATCGACGCCATGATTGCCATCGATGGCGGAGCGACGTCGCGGCTTGTTTACGGTGGTGTCGGCTCGCATCGTTATCGCATCACGTACAAGGGACCGGGCGGTCACAGCTGGGGTGCATTCGGACGCGCGAGTCCACATCATGCCCTTGGCCGGGCGATCGACGAGTTCGTGCGCAATGCGCCGCGTGTCACATCAAGCGGACCCAAAACGAGCTTCAACGTGGGTCGAATCGGTGGCGGCACATCGGTCAACTCGATCGCGTTCGAGTCGTGGATGGAGGTGGATATGCGTTCCGGGGACCAGGACAAGCTCGATGCCATCGACACAGTGCTGCAGGAAGCAGTCCGCAAAGCGCTCGACGAGGAAAATGCCGCTCGCAGCAGGGATGACGAACTGACCGTCACCGTCGAACGTATCGGTACGCGGCCGGCGGCAAAGGGCGACAAGCAATCGCCGCTGGTACAACGGGCGATCGCCGCATTGCAAACCGTCGGCGTGGAGCCCGACCTTGCGATATCGTCGACGGATGCCAACCTGCCGATATCGATCGGCGTTCCGGCCATCACGCTGAGTCGCGGCGGCGTTAGCCAGAATGCGCATGCGCCCAATGAATCCTGGCAGGACATTGACAGTCACCTCGCAATCCAGGTCAACCTGCTGACACTGCTTGCCGAGGCAGGTCTCGCCGAATAGAAGGGCCTTTCAGCGCCACATTCAGGTTTCGTTCAGCCGTCCCCAGGTAGCGTGTTGTTCGGGTCACACGACCCGCCAGAAGCAATCCATCAACATGGGAGATGGCGACATGGAACTGTTATCCCCGCGACCAATGGCGCACGGCCTGCTCGCAGCGGCAGCCCTGCTGTGTTTCAACACAGCGGCCGCCAATTCGCCCACTATCCGGCTATTCCCGACCACGGTGGTCGAAGACCTGCGCCAGACCAGTTCTGTCGCGCAGGAAATGGAGACCGGCCTGCAGGAGGTTATCGGCCGCCTCGACCAGCAACAGCAGCTGTATCTCGAGAGCAAGTGTGACGGCGCCGAGGACGACCCCGGTTGCCAGCGGCTTGCGAAGCAGATTGGAGCCACGTACCTGGACATGCTCGGCATCATGGAGGAGCGCCTGCCGGACATGGAACACACGGTCAACAACACGCGCCAGAGCCTCGAGAAGCGGCTGCGCAGCGAGTTGGGTAAC
>JARRLQ010000068.1:0-20392 GCA_037386905.1 Woeseiaceae bacterium | reverse complement strand
CAAACCGCAATTCGTCCGCATAACCGGAGCCGGCATGAAAGAGAGCCATGTCCACGACGTGACGATCACCAAGGAAGCGCCGAACTACCGTACCAACTGACCGTCGAAAACACCCATGAACCAGCCTGCAAGCGTTACGAGCATTCCACGTAAGGACATCCATGCACACCGGCTGCTGATTCTCGATTTCGGCAGCCAGTACACGCAATTGATCGCGCGCCGCGTGCGCGAGCGTGGCGTCTATTCCGAGATTCATCCCTGGGACATGGACGACGACGCCATCGTGGCGTTCCAGCCGTCGGGCGTGATCCTCTCCGGTGGACCGGAGTCGGTGAACCTCGAGGACCCGCCGCGCGTCTCGCACGCGGTCTTCGAACTCGGCGTACCCGTCCTCGGCATTTGCTACGGGATGCAGACCATGGCGGCCGAGTTGGGCGGTACGGTCGAAGCGTCGACGCATCGCGAGTTCGGTTACGCAGAAATCGAGCCGGGCGACTCGGGGCTGCTGGGCGGACTCAGCGACACCGAGAGCGGACCGCCGCTGTTGAAAGTCTGGATGAGCCATGGCGATCGTGTCGAAGGCCTGCCGCCCGGCTTCCAAGCAACAGCGAGCAGCAGCAACTCGCCGCTGGCAGCCATGGAGGATCGCAAGCGACGTTTCTACGGCGTGCAGTTCCACCCCGAGGTGACACACACGCTGCAGGGCCAGGCGATCATGGAGCGCTTCGTCCACGACATCTGCGGCTGCCCCAGCGACTGGACGCCGGGCAATATCGTCGCCGACTCCATCGCGCGCGTGCGCGAGCAGGTCGGGGACGGCCAGGTCCTGCTGGGCCTGTCCGGTGGCGTCGATTCGTCGGTGGTGGCGGCCTTGTTGCACGAAGCGATCGGCGACCAGCTGACCTGCGTGTTCGTCGATCACGGCCTGCTGCGTCACAACGAGGGCGACCAGGTAATGGACACCTTCGCAGATCATCTCGGTGTCCGGGTGATACGCGTCAACGCCGCCGACCGTTTTTTTGACGCGCTCGAAGGTGTGGACGATCCGGAACACAAGCGCAAGATCATTGGCGGCAAGTTCATCGAGGTGTTCGACGAGGAAGCGCACAAGCTCGAAAGCATCGAATGGCTCGCCCAGGGCACGATCTACCCGGACGTGATCGAGTCGGCCGGCGCGTCGACAGGCAAGGCACACGTCATCAAGTCGCATCACAACGTCGGCGGACTGCCGGAAGACATGCGCATGTCGCTGGTCGAACCGCTTCGCGAGCTGTTCAAGGACGAGGTGCGCAAGATCGGGCTCGAACTCGGGCTGCCGCACGAGATGGTTTACAGGCACCCGTTCCCCGGGCCGGGACTCGGCGTGCGCATACTCGGCGAAGTGCGGCGCGAATACGTCGAGAAGCTGCAGCTTGCGGACGACATCTTCATCGACGAGTTGCACAAGAACGATCTCTACGACCAGGTCAGCCAGGCGTTCGCAGTATTCCTGCCCGTGAAATCGGTCGGCGTGATGGGCGACGGACGACGGTATGACTACGTCATTGCATTACGCGCGGTGGAGACCATCGATTTCATGACGGCACGCTGGGCGAGGCTGCCTTACGATTTTCTCGAGCACGTCAGCCTGCGCATTATCAACGAGGTGGAGGGTATTTCCCGCGTGACCTATGACATCTCCGGCAAGCCGCCGGCGACGATCGAGTGGGAGTGACAAGACTGACGCCCGAAGACCAGGCTCACATGCGTTCGGCGATCGCCGAGGCAAAGGTCGCCGCAGAGGTCGGCGAGGTGCCCGTCGGTGCGATTGTTGTCGTCAACAAAGAGGTTATCGCTCACGGGGTCAATCGCACGATTAGCGACAACGATCCGAGTGCGCACGCCGAGATCGTAGCGCTGCGGGCGGCGGCGCAGGAGCTCGGCAACTATCGACTGAGCGGGGCAACGCTCTACGTGACGCTCGAGCCTTGTGCAATGTGCATGGGCGCGATGGTGCAGGCGCGCATTGCGCGCCTGGTATTCGGCGCCTACGATCCGAAAGCCGGGGCGGCGGGCAGTGCGATCGATCTGTCAGACAGCCCGTCCTTCAACCACCGCTTCGAGATCAACGGCGGTGTGCTGGCAGATGAATGCGGGGCAATCCTGCAATCGTTTTTCGAGTCCAGGCGCACTCAGTAGGAGCGCGCCTGGGCGCGCGGTCATCAGGTCTCGGTAACCTCGCGTTCCGGAGCCACCGTCTCGGACTCAGGCTCTGATACGACCTCTTCGGACGGTTCCGAATCCTCGGGGAACTCCGAGTCCTCGTTCGCCGTCAGCCACTTCAGGATGTTGTAGTAGCTGCGGATGTTGTTGACGTACAGCACCGGTTCCCAGCCGCGCGCGTAACCGTACGGTACTTTGGTGTACCACTTGCGCTGTGCAAGCAGTGGCAGCGATTTGGAAATGTCGACCCAGGTATCCGGGTCGCCGCCCTGCCATTCGACGATCATGCGCGCGTCTTTCAGATGATTGAAGCCCACGTTGTAGGCGGCAAGGGCCATCCAGGTGCGGTCCGGCTCGTCGACCGTGTCGGCGACGCGTTCGGTTTGCCGTACATAGTACTGGGCGCCTCCGAAGATGCTGTTCTTCGGATCCACACGGTCGTCGATTCCAAGATAGGCGGCCGTATCCTCGGTGAGCATCATGATGCCGCGCACGCCGGTCGGCGATACGGCACCGGAGCGCCAATGGGACTCCTGGTAGCCGATGGCGGCAAGCAGGCGCCAGTCGACGTTCCATTGTGCGCCGGCTTCCTCGAACATCTGGCGGTAACGCGGCAGCCGGCTCTCGTAGTGCCGGATGAAGTTGCGCGTGCCGACGTAGTCGAATTTCTTCGTGTGCCCATAGTAACGGTCGTGCACGCGGGCAAGATAACCCTCGCGATCCGCGCCGATCAGGAAGCTGTCCGCACGCGCCAGCAGGCTGTCGCCGGAGCCCTTGGGGAATGCCCACGCGATCGGGTCGCCGAGTTCCAGGTCGAGTGCCACCCGCAGGTCGGGGTGGAAGTGCCGCTGCACGTTGAACTCCGTGCTGTCCGCAATCGTGAAATCGACCTCTTCGTTGGCAACCTTTTCGAGCAGATCGGTGACCTCGGCGTCCGCGTTCTCCGTCCACTCGAGCTCAGGATGAGCCGTCGACAAGGCCTGTAGCATGTCGGCGTGGCTGCTGCCCGCCATGACTTCGATCGGGCGTCCGATGACGTCTTCGATTCGTCGCGGCTTGCCCGTGCCGAGCTTGTAGATGAGATGCATGTCGACCATCTCGTACGGGTAACCGAAGTGCAGGTACTCGCGGCGTGATTCCGTGATCGAGAGACCCGCGGCAGCCATGTGCGCTTTGCCGGACATGACGTACGGAACGATCTCCGAGATGCTGTCGACGGTCTCGATTATCAGCTCGACGCCGAGGTCGCTGGCAAATTCCCGCACCAGGTCGAATTCGGGCCCGGATGGTCCATCCGGGCCTTCGACGTAGCTGACGGGGCTGTCGCGTGTGACGACCCGCAACTCACCGAGTTCGAGCACCTGCTCCAGGAGAGGAGGTGGCGACGAACAGGTGCCGAGTAGTGCTGCCAGTGTTATGTAGAGCAACAGGCGCAAAGGCAATCCCCTTGTTGCATCCTTTTAGTTTGACCGTTCGGACAGGCAATCTATCCCCCTGCTGCGCTGTCGCCGGTCTGGCGCTGTAGGTTGATTTTACCGTTTTTGTCGTAGTCCATGCTGTTAAAGTTTGCATCACCTGCGTACAATTTCGTCGCCGCAACGCAGCATCGGAGAGGTGCCAGAGTGGTCGAATGGGCCTGACTCGAAATCAGGTGTACGGTTCTCCCGTACCGTGGGTTCGAATCCCACCCTCTCCGCCAGAAAATGAAATGGCCCCCTTGCGGGGCCATTTTGTTTTCTTGCCGAGTGTGGTTGAGGACTTCGGACCCTGTTCGACAGGCGCAGCGGCGCAGCCGCATGCCTGGTCGCGAAGCGACAATCCCACCCTCTCCGCCAGAAATTGAAAATGGGGCCCTTGTGGCCCTTTTTGTTTTTGTCGCCGAGTGTGGTCTTGGTACAGGCATCCGCTGAATACAGAACGAGCACACAAACCCATGAAAGATCATTTCATTTCGCAGGCCCTGGCGGAAATAGGTGATTTCCTCGAGTCACGGACAAAAACGCAAGTGATCTAATCGGGGGCGATATTGCGAGTGAGTGGTGTAGCAACAAAGAAGGAGAACAAGAAGATGATGACTGCCAGGAAGTTGATAGGCGTTGTACTGGTCGCCTTGGCGCCAATCGTCGTGTTTGCCCAGGACGTGACGCAGGCGACGGAAGAAGCTCTCGATACGCTCGAGCAAATGTCGGTAGAAGTAAACAAATTCGTTGGCGACGTCCGCTTTGATGAAAGTGACGTTAGAAGCCTGATCGATCTTTGGGAGGAATACACGGAATTCGCCGAGGATGACTACGAATCCGACGACGAAATCGACTTTGAGTCTCTACTTGATGACGACGCATACCTTCGCTGGGCTGCATCGCACGGTCTTGAAGCCGAAGACTGGGCCCGAAAAACAGTTCGTATAACGATGATGCTCTATCGTGAACAGATGCTTGAGGCGGCCAAAGTCATGCCCGAGCAGATGGCGCAACAGATGGCAATGATCGAGGAACAACGTGAGCAATTGGGCGAGGAAATGTACCAGCAGATCAGGCAAGGGATGGAAGAATCTGCCAGGTATAGCAAGGCGATAGAGCAGAACGCCCGGACTTTGCCCAAACCGACGGCGGACGAACAAGTGATACTGGACAATTATCGCGCTGAACTCATGATGCTCATGGAGTCCGATGACGAGGACGAAGACGAGTATTACGGAGACGACGAGTACTACGACGACGAAGAGTACTACGAGGAAGACGAATACTAGGGCGCTGTCTAATGCTTTGTATGTCTTATCAGCGTTTCCAGATAGCGGGATTTGAGCTGTTCACTGGCCAAAGCCTGCTTAATCGGCGGCAGCTTCAAGATCACACCTAACACCCCAGCCATGGCACGGTGACTCCACAAGACCTGGTTATCGAAAATCAGGTTCTGTAAATTGCCGCGTTCAATGGCCATGACGACCGCCCGGTGTGTTCCGTTCAATGGCGTAAGAACCCGCTTCGGACGCGATTCCAAAGACAGACTATCGTGTTTATTGCAGCTGCGTATACACACGCCGCAACCCAGACAAAGCTCATCGTTCAACCGGGCTATTTTCATCCTGGGCTTGTCCGGATCGTGGGCGGAAACCAGGGTCATCGCATCGACCGGGCAAACATTGACGCATTTGCCGCAGCCGTTGCAGGTTTCTTCGTCTATCACCGGGATGAAATTCGTCGTGTGCACAGGGTTGAGAACTGCAAAACGGCGTGCGGCGATCATTGCCTCACAACAGCAGCCACAGCAATTACAGATAAAATTGACACTCTCGCGTACATTCTCGCCGAACTGCACGAGGTTGTTGTCATAGGCCTCCTGCAACAAGTCCTGACATTCCTTTTTGTCGATCTCACGCGCAACACCATGTCTTGTAAGTGAAGACGCGGTGGTGTTGAAGGTCATGCATATATTCTGCGGTGCGGAACAGGCCTTGCCCATATGTTCCATTTTGTGCCGGCAGTAACAGCGTCCCACACCAATATGGCTCGCTGATTCAATCACTTCGCTGGCGCGTTCATAATCCAGCACATGCAGTGCATTTTCCTCGGACAAAGCAGGTTCACGTACGAAGGCTCGCCCCAACTGAGTTTCACCGCGAGTAAATAGCTCCCTGATAAAGTCCTCCTCTACATTCATATACTCATGAAATAGCTCGCTTAGTACTTTTTGGTCAATGTCATCGCGGACTCGCATCAGCGAGAACTCAAAGAAACCGGCCATCGGTGGCGGCAGTGCGTAAACCGTCTCACCGTTTTGCTCGAAATCAACCAGAATGGCCCTGTCGGCTAATTCATCCAGTATGTTCTGCGTTTCGGTGAGGTTTTTCTTCCAGATACGGCTGGCTTTTTTTGCGGTAAATGGTTTGATCGGCATCAGTGAAACCAGGCCGGCTTCTTCCTCACTGAACAGCATCGACAAGATCTCGAACAGGAGATCGGAAGGCGGGGCGCCCTGTGGAAAGCGGTTCAGCCTGTCGGTCAGGGCGGAGTAACTTGTCCTTAGTGTTGTATGGGCCATGATTCAAACCCTCCGGCAGAAACTTGACCGTACACCTGAACCAGAGCATGTGGGTATATGGGAAATTGCGGATATGATGGCCCGTAAGGGCCGTCCCGCGCTCAGGCTCATCACCCAGGAAGGGGCTAATGTGGATGCGCGCTCCCCTTGAGTGCGCCTTCGCGCCACAATGACAGGACCCAGGTCCTGAGCGCCTCGTCCGTCCAGTGCAGACCCTCGTATCGAATTGCCGGTGTGAAATAGCCGCCATCGGGTCGTACGCGGCCGCGATACACCTTGATAGGGATGGCCAATGTCGCGAGCCCCGATGGTAATGGTGCGGGCCTCGCTTCCATATACTGTGTGTCGGCGCTGGTCACACTGCCTACGTGAACGACCTCTGGTATTTTGGTCATCAGACTCATAGCGTCGAGGCACGCGCTTCCGCAGGTCGTGTCCGTCAACACGACGACCGTTCCTCCGTACCCGGGTGTCGCCGGAATTGACTTTTCGACGGTCGGGGCATCGTTCGAATCCTGCTCAACTTCGACGGGTGTTTCGCGCCAGAGGGCCTGGCCGTCTTTCAGCGAAGTCGTGAGATATCGAAATACGTGATTCGACCAGCGGACCGCAGAATGTGAGTCGCCGAACTGCTTGCGGACTATCGATGGCACTGTTTCCCAGTATGCGACATTGCCCTCGGATACACGCCACTCGACGTATTCCGTATCCTTTTCGTCGTCCGGCGATTCATCCCACAACGCTTCTGCGAACAGGTCGGCCCACATGCTCGAGCCGCCGTCATTGCCCCGCAAGTCAAGAACGACCAGCTGCGCGTCAGTGCGGGCATCACGCAAATTCCGAAAAGCATTATGGTATGCCGTAATCTGCGCCTCGTTGGGCCCAAAGGTCGAAGCCTGTAGCCAATATACGCTGGGCTCCGGTACGTAAAGCCCGACCTCGGGGCGCGTCCGACCGCGGGCGGCGGAATAGTCATCCCTGCGGTCGTCCCATGAGACTTCGCGCCATTCGAGATCGAGCACGATTTCACGATTTTCGCGGACAAAGATGCAGAGCTTCGGGACATCGACGAACGGATTACCAAGATCGACAAAGGCGCGCGCCGCGGCCGGCACCCAGTTTGCCGGAAGAGCCGGGTCGAACTGGAAGTCGAACACACGTTGCCTGACCAGCTGCTCGGCAGTCTGGCCATCGCAGGATCGCAGCCGGTCGCCTTCAGCCAGTTCGGGGACGATGGCAGGGTCTACAGTGTGGACAACCACCGCGCCATTGCGCCAGGTTGTGAAGAACCCGGGCCAGCGCGCCGGACCGCGATCGACGTCGAAGCGAATACCCAGGTGACCATCGCGAAATCCGCCGATATATTTCTGCATTGCATAGACATACGCATCGGCGGTATCGATAGATTCGGCCAGCGCCATTTGCTGGTCGAATCCTGTGTCCAGCCACTTTCCGAATCCTGGATTCAGCGCGTCCACGGGACCAGGGTGGCTCTCGAGAATGATGCGCCGTGCCGCCTGTAAATCGTCCCGGAAGATCGTCCCCCAGCCTGTTAACTCTTTATGAGCGGCCGACTGAGCATCCGCGGCGGCCACCGGAGCGGTGCAAGTAGTTGCCAGCACCAAAATGCTTGCGATCAAGAATCGAAACACGCCGAGTCTCCTGTCGTCATTTGCGGTGCTGGATCGGTTCGCTTTCCCGACTAGAGTCCGCCGATTCCTTCCGCATTGGATTGTGCCATGAATAGTCCATTTTCATGCATTTCGGCGGAACCATTCGGCCCCATTCGCGATCTGATTATCTGGATGCCACAGGGGGTACGAATGATCACCAGGAACAGGCTGTTCATGCTTCTCGCAGCGGTCTCCCTCGCAAGTTGCGGGGGCGGCGAGGAGCCTGTCTCCGGCTCACAATCGACTGGAGACACTGCTGACCCGAACCTGTCGAACAGGTACGCGGAGTCGTATCCTCTCGTGGATAACTCAGATGCGAGCGCTTACAAAGTGCTGCTCATGGGAAACAGTCACGCGTCGGGACTGTACCCGGTCCTGGCGGATCTTCTGGTGCTCGGCCAAACCGACAAGCCCGTCGACGTGCAGTTATCATCGAGGGGTGGTTTCCTCGCTGAGCGGGTCAACGATGGAACCAGTCATCGGGAACTTGAAAGCGAGCCATGGACTCACGTGATCTTGCAGGGTCAGAAATACTCGACTACGGGTTCGTACAGCTATCCAACGGATGCCGCCGAGTATTGGATCAGGGGAAGCAAGCAACAAGGTGCGACGCCGATCATGTTCCCGGAACATCCGCGGGAAGGAAACACCTGGGAAGGGCAGACCCTCTGGGACCTTCACAAGGGAATTGCCATTCGTGAAAACACCTGTGTGGCGCCGGTGGGGCTCGTATGGGACGAAGTCGGTTTCCGGGCCCCGTCTATCGTGCTCCACCAGTCCGATGGTAACCACGCATCCAGAACGGGCTTGTTGCTGACGGCCCTCGTTTTTTATCCAATCATCACCGGGCAGCCAGTCGAGTCATTGCCGGAACTTTCTTCGTTCGATATTGACCCTGCTACCGAGCAGGTGATGAAAGAAGCGGTATCCTCCTTGCTCTATACCTACGCGGCCTGCGAATTTGAGGGTTAAGGCAAAACGGGGCTGGCGCCTCCGGTAGCCTCGTACTCCTGCGCATCGACCACCGCGATCGCACTCATGTTGACGATGCCGCGCACGGTAATCGATTGTGTCAGCACGTGTGCTGGCCTGGCCACTCCGGCCAGGATAGGCCCGACGTTCACGCCATCGCCCACCGCCTTTATCAGGTTGAAAGCGATGTTCGCCGCGTCCAGGTCCGGCATGATCAACAGGTTGGCGCTGCCTTTAAGTCGCGAGTTGGGGAAAATGCGCTCGCGTATCTGTTCGGAAATAGCGGCGTCGGAGTGCATCTCGCCCTCGACCTCGAGATCCGGTTCGCGCTCGATCAGGATCTGCAGCGCATCGCGCATCCTCTGCGCCGAGGGCGCGCGGCTGGACCCGAAATTGGAGTGCGACAACAATGCGGCCTTCGGTGTCAGTCCGAAGCGGCGCACCACGTCGGCCGCCACACGTGTGGTCTGGGCAATGTGCTCGGCCGAAGGCTCGTGGGTCACATACGTGTCCGTGATGAACAGGCTGCCCTTCGGAGTAATCAGCAGGTTGATGGCGGAAAAATCCGTCAGCCCCGGCGCCACGCCGATGACGTTGCGCACGTAGTTGAGATGTTTGTGGAAACCGCCGTTGACCCCGCAGATCATGCCGTCGACGTCGCCACGGTGGAGCAGCAGGGTGGCCAGGGCCGTGGTGCGGGTCAGGATGATCGCGCGCGCATCGGCCGGGGAAACGCTCTTGCGTTCCATGATGCGGTGGTAGTCGCTGCAATCCCGTTCGTAATTCGGGTTACTGGACGGATCGAGCACGTCGAAGTGCTTGCCGCAGACAATGTGCAGACCCATGTCGCGGATCGTCGCCTCGATCAACTCCTGGCGCCCGAGCAGGAGCGGGCGCGCAATGATGCCGTCGTCGACCAGGACCTGGACCGCGCGCAACACCCGCATCGATTCGCCCTCGGCGTAAACCAGCCGGCGCGGATCCCGGGTGGCCCGCTCGAAAACCGGCTTCATTACGAGGCCCGAGCGGAACACGTAGTTCTCGAGACGGTGCCGGTAAGCGTCGAGATCCTCGATCGGCCTGGTTGCAACACCGGAATCCATCGCCGCCTTCGCCACGCGCAGGGGCACTTCTGAGATCAGCCGCGGGTCGAAGGGCTTGGGAATCAGGTAATCGGGGCCGAAGCGCAGCTGTCCGCCCCCGTAGGCGGCGGCTACTTCTTCGTCGGCCTCTTCCATGACCAGGTCCGCCAGGGCCTCGACGCAGGCGATCTTCATTTCCTTGTTTATGTCGGTTGCGCCCACGTCCAGGGCGCCGCGAAATATGTAGGGGAATACCAGCACGTTGTTGATCTGGTTAGGATAATCGGAGCGGCCTGTTCCTATGATCGCGTCGGGCCGCACTTCGCGCACCAGTTCCGGCCGGATCTCCGGCTCGGGATTCGCGAGCGCCATGATCAGCGGGCGATCGGCCATGCGCCTGACCTGCTCCTGCTTGAGAACGCGCGGCGCCGACAGCCCCAGGAATACATCGGCGCCGTCGATCACGTCGTCGAGAACACGGGCGTTGCCATCGACTGCATAGCGCTCCTTGTAAGGGTCCATGTTGTCACGACCGAGATAGACGACGCCATCGATGTCGCACAATGTCACGTTCTCCTTGCGCAGGCCCATGGCAACCAGCAGGTCGACGCAAGCCAGCGCGGCGGCGCCGGCGCCGCTGCCGACCAGGCGCACGTCCTCGATGCGCTTTTCGATCAGCCGCAATCCGTTTCGTACCGCAGCCGCGACACAGATGGCGGTGCCGTGCTGGTCGTCGTGCATCACCGGTATCGACATGCGGTCGCGCAGCTTGCGCTCGATGTCGAAACACTCGGGTGCCCTGATGTCGCCCTGATGTCCTCGAGGTTGATGCCGCCGAACGTGGGCTCGAGGGCGGCGACAATGTCGACGAACCTGTCCGGATCGGTTTCGTTGATCTCGATGTCAAAAACGTCGACGCCGGCGAACTTCTTGAACAGCACCGCCTTGCCCTCCATCACCGGCTTGGAGGCCAGCGGGCCGATCGGTCCCAGTCCCAGTACGGCGGTGCCGTTGGTCACCACTCCAACGAGGTTGCCGCGTGTCGTGTAGGCCGCCGCCTCCGATGGATTGTCGACGATCTCTTCACAGGCGACGGCCACCCCCGGCGAATACGCCAATGCCAGGTCGAGCTGGTTGACCATGCGCTTGGTCGGCTGGATCTGCAGTTTGCCCGGAACAGGATGTCGGTGGTAGTACAACGCGCGTTCGCGAAATTCATCGGTCATCGGTGACTGGTTCCCCCGCGGCGGCTCGGCGACTCGAACGCTAATGAATGATGGATTGCGGCGGTACGGTCCGGGAGCTAGTTGTTCTGGGACGAGCGCCGCAGCACTTTCTGTCGAACCGATCATACATCAACTGTCTTCATCCGCCGCGGCAACTTCCGAAGGTGGTGAGGACATCAACGACAAGACTATCGTCATGGGCTGACCAATATCCGAAATTCCCCGGATAAGCGGCGGGCACGCAGTGCGAATTTGGTATTTAACCAATTGACAAAAATGAGAGCCAGTCCCATCAAATAAATTCCCGATACCGGTACCGTAACCACCGCAAACGCCACTGGTGTTTCAAAATCAACGCCAAATGTCCGGGCGGGAGAGCAGTCGGCTCCTGCTCTGCCGATCAGTCTTATAGGGGAGACTGCGATGCGATCACTTGCTTCTGTCTTGTTAACCATTTTTTCACTCGCGCTTGCCGCCTGCGGTGGCGGAGGCTCGAGCTCGTCTCCTGCAGCGCCGCCTGTCCCACCGCCGCCGCCGGTTACTTCCCCGCCGCCGCCGCCGGTCAATAGCGTTCCGGTCGCGTCTGACGTGTCTGTAAAGACCAACGTGGACGAGCCGCTCGATGCTGCATTGAGCGGCCAGGATGCCGACGGCGATGCACTCACCTACTCGGTCACCGTGCTACCGACGATAGGCACCGTCCAGGTTATGGACGCTGCTGCAGGCACATTTCGATATACGCCAGGCAACGCAGCCTTCGGTACCGATCAGTTTCGTTACCGGGTAGATGACGGCACCGATAATTCCGCAGAAGCGACCGTAACCGTTGTGGTGAATCGCAAGCCGGCTGCTCAGGACCAGTCGATGCGAGCCGCCACCAGCCTGCCGGCTGCCGGTACTTTGGTCGGAACAGACGAGGACGGCGATCCCGTTTCTTTCGCTATTGCGACTCAGCCTGCAAACGGCACCGTGGTTCTCGATGCCGCAACCGGTAGCTTTACCTACAACGCGACAGCGGACTTCGAAGGTACGGATAGCTTTACGTACCAGGCGAACGATGGGTTTGCGGACTCACCGCCGGCGACCGTTACGTTGTCAGTCAATGAGTGGCTGGGAACCGTCAACCTCGGCACGGCAGATGATGAGGAAACGAACTACGGCCTCCAGATTGATGAGCAAATGAATCTCTACGTCGCATATTCGACGTCGGGAGCCGTGCCGGGCTCTGTATCCAACGGCAAGCAGGACGTCGTGCTGGCCAAGGTCGATAAGGCAGGCACCGTTCTCTGGCAGAAGCAATGGGGCCACGCAGAAAATGATTTCCCTTACCAGATGGTCCGGCACAGCGATGGCAGCCTGTATATGACTGTTACGGGGCGTGCGGATGATGGAACTCTCACTTACGCGTACGTCACCAAGTTTGATGCCGACGGTAACCTGGTCTGGGAGCTTGCTTACCCGGTATTGAGCGAGATTCAACAGTTCTACCGTATGGTGATCTCGCCGGACGGCAACGTTTTCGTCAGCGTCGTGGAACCATGGCCAGGGGCTCCGGCACCCCGTCGAGCGCGACTGATGAAGATCTCGCCGTTCGCTTCCATCGAATGGATCAAGGTTCTCGGCACGATCGACGACGACGCGGCGGATCCATTATTGAATGCAGGACCTTACGATGAATACTGGGTTTTCCCGCGCGGCCTCGCTGTGGATGCAAACGAAACGATTTACATGAACCTGAGAGTCGGCACCACGGTTGCCGGAACTTCGAGCAGTGTGACAATGCTTGCGAGCCTGGACGGCACAGACGGAACAATTCTGTCCCGGCTGGAGCCGCTGGTAACCAGCGCTTTCCCGATAGATATGCCTTCTGCGATCTTGCCTGATATGCACCTCACGGCAGCCGGCAATCTGCGCGTGCTCGGCTTCCGTGGGTTAGGATTGCCCGACGATACTGCCGGACTGGTTTTGGCCGAGCTGGACACGGCGGGCAACGAAATCTGGTCTACTTTGTGGAGTGTCGCTGACGAAGATCGGGCGGGGTTCAAAGGGGTGCTCGCAGCTGACGGCAGTTCCATCGTGCGAGGGATCGCTGAAACGGTGGCCAGCGCCGGGGCGAACGTCGACGTCAGCATTACCAAGTTCGACAGTGCCGGTGATTTCGCTTGGGAGAGCATACTGTCGGGGACGCTGGCCGACGGTACGACAGACGTATTCGACTCTGGCTCACAGCCCGTGGTCGACGCCGATGGATCCGTGTTTGTTCTGGTATATAGCGATGGTGGTGCAATTGGCTCAACCACCAATCAGGGCGGCGGCGACGTATTCATCGTGAAGCTGGACGGCGACACCGGCGAGATGATTCACCCGTAGATCGCGGTTCAGATACGGGGCCGAGCGGGCGGCTTCACCTCGTCACTCGGCCGATTGCCGTTGATCCGGCCGTCGGCTGAGCGCGCCGCGGCGACGATTGCTATAGAATCGGGCATTGAGGCGATCCGTACGCGATAGCAAGGGGGGTCCATCGTGTTCCCGATGCAACAACTGTCGATCCGGCACTTGTTCGTGGGCGCATTCGCCGCGTTACTCGTCGCCCCGGCTGCCCTGGCGCAGTCGTCGCAGCATCGTGAGTCCGATCTCGACTTCATCAACAGGCTTACCGCGAGAGCCGAACAGTTGGACGCCCGCGTGAGCAACATGTATGCGGTAACCGGCATCCAGCCGACAGGTCGGTCGAGACGCAGCGGCGGCGGCGGATTGAGTGTCGATACCCAGGGCTCGGCAACCACGAGACCGGCACAACCGGGCGCCGGCGCCATCGACGGCACAGATCTGGACCGTATGAGCAGGAAGCTGCGCTCGATCACCAAGAAACTGGAATCCGAACACAAGAAAATATCGTCAGGCGAACCCAGGAGCGAGAAACAGCTCGCGAAGAGCGAAAAGAACCTGCAGCGCATCGATCTCGACCTGACTTCGATCGACAATGAGCTGACTTCGATGGAACGCATGGCGTACTGATGAGCGCACCGCGCGGCGAGTTCAGTTCGAAACTGGGTTTCCTCATGGCAGCCGCGGGTTCCGCGGTAGGCCTGGGCAATATCTGGGGCTTTCCTACGCAGGTCGCCGGAAATGGCGGCGCGGCGTTTCTACTGGTCTACCTGGTGCTGATGTTTTGCCTGGCGTATCCGGCACTGATGGCGGAACTCATCATCGGGCGCCATACGAAGGCAAATTCGGTCGAGGCGCTGCGATCGATTGCGGGCAGCAGCACTACGGCCCGGGTTGGAGCGCTGACTGGCTTCGTCGGCTTGATTACCGCGTGCATGATTCTCGGTTTCTACTCCATCCTTGCCGGCTGGATGCTGTCTCATACGCTGGCGTCTGCCACCGAATTCGCCGGCCTTGGCCGCGTCTCGGAGTGGTTCGCCACGCACAGCATTGCGCGAAGCCTCGCCTTCACAGCAATTTTCATGGCGCTGACAATCGCGATTATCTGTGGCGGAGTCAAAGACGGGATCGAAAAATGGTGTTCGCGACTGATGCCTTCGTTGCTGGTTGTTCTCGTATTGCTGATCGGGTACGTGCTGACGCTCGACGGCGCCAATGATGGCGTGAAGGCCTACCTGGTCCCGGATTTCGAGCGCCTGACGAATCCGAAACTCATCATCGGCGCGATGGGGCAGGCGTTTTTCTCCCTCTCCCTCGGTGTTGGCACGATGCTGATCTACGGTTCCTACGTCAGTGATCGCGACAATCTGGTGTCCCTCGGCCGCTCGGTGACCTTGCTGGATCTCGGCATCGCATTCATCGCCGGTCTGTTGATTATTCCGGCGATGTACGTGGCGCAACACAACGGGGTGCAGATCTACGACGCAGAGGGCAACCTGATCGAGTCCGCGCGGCTGATTTTTACCGTTTTGCCGGCGTTGTTCGACACGATGGGGGAAGTCGGCACGGTTGTCTCGTTTGCATTCTTTGTATTCATGTCGGTCGCCGCGCTGACATCGACTATTTCGATACTCGAAGTGCCGGTCGCCTATGCAGTCGAGAATCACGATGCCCCCCGCAAGCGGGCCACGGTCTTGATTGGCGCTGCGATATTCACGCTGAGCGTGGTCATCATAGTCAGCGCCGAGCAAGTATTTAACCTGGTAGCCGTCGCCGCGACTCAATACGGTGAGCCGATTGTCGGGCTCATGATCTGTATTTTTGCCGGCTGGGTGTTGCACAGGAACAAGCTGCTGGAGGAGATCAGGAAAGGCAATGAAAACGCAGAGCACGGCCTGTTCTGGAAGATTTGGCCGAACTATGTGCGGTATGTTTGCCCGCTTGCGATCCTCATTGTCTTCATCCAGTCGTTGCGGCCCTAGCCAGGGAGCGGACGCCCATGTTTGTAGGACACTATGCCGCCAGCCTGGCACTCAAGAAGTTCGAGAAGCGCGCCTCGCTGGGTATGCTGTTCCTCGCCGTGCAGCTGGTCGATATCCTGTTCTTTCCCTTTGTGCTGCTCGGTATCGAGCGCATCAACATCATCGAGAACTACACGGAATCGACGCATTTTCAGCTCGAGTACATGCCTTACACGCACAGCCTTCTCGCGAGCCTGCTCTGGGCCGCGGCGGCGTACGCACTTTTTCGCTGGGTGATCACGAAGGATCGTCGTATTGCCCTGGTCATGGCAATTGCCGTGTTCTCGCACTGGGTGATCGACCTTCTCGTGCATACGCCGGATCTGCCGATCTGGAGTGATGCCTCCATGAAGCTCGGCTTCGGGCTTTGGAACAATGCCGTCGTAACCTACGTGCTCGAAGCGGCCCTGTTGCTGGGGGCAACGTGGCTGTATCTGAAATCGACGACCGCGTCGACGAAGACCGGCAAATACGGCATGGGCGTGTTCGTCGCGTTCATGCTGTTGATGAACATCGGCAATGTATTCGGGCCGCTGCAAACCGACAGCAAGGTAGTGATGTCGGTATCGGCGCTCTCGGCCTATTTCCTGTTTGCGGCAATCGCGTTCTGGCTGGACAGCAAGCGCAGCTGACGAAACCGGGACCCCTTGCCCCCGGCGTTATGAGAATGATTCTGGCGTTCATGCGCGCACAAAATATCCCAATCCAGCGAGGCAGTGGCGACGATGTTTGCCGGCCGATTTGTTGGAACCATCGGCTCCAATACGGTACTAAGCTTTGGGATGTTGCCGTATGAAAAAGTTATTCCTGATCACATGCGCGATCTACCTTGCCGGCTGCGGCGGAGGCGGAGAAAGCTCTTCCGGCGATCCGGTAACGGGTGCAGACAGCTGCGCAACCGGTTCGGGCAGTGCGCTTACTTTTGCCGAGTCACTGCCGCTCGCCGACAATTCGGATGCCAGCGCCTACAAAGTGCTGCTCATGGGCAACAGTCACGCCGCCGGATTGCGGCCGACCCTGGAGCGTCTGCTGATCCTGGGTCAACCTGGCAAACCGGTCGATGTGCAGTTGGCGCCAAATCCGGGTTTTCTCGAGGAAAGGGTCAATGATGGCGTGAGTGAGCAGATGCTCGCATGTGAGCAATGGACCCATGTGATCCTGCAGGGCCAGAAATACTCGACTACCAACTCCGTTAGCTATCCGACGACTGCTGCTGAATACTGGATCAGGGGAAGCAAGGAGCTCGGTGCGACACCGATAATGTTTCCCGAACATCCCAGGAAGGGCAATGACTGGGAAGGACAGACGCTGTGGGATCTCCACACAGGAATTGCCGCCCGCGAAAATACCTGTGTGGCACCGGTGGGACTCGTCTGGGATGAAGTCATATTCAGGGATCCGGGCCTGATGCTTCATCAGCCCGATGGCAATCATGCGTCAGCGGCAGGCTCGATTCTTACTGCGCTGGTCTTCTATCAAGTCATCACGGGTCAGGCGGTCGAATCTCTCCCGAACCTCGCGACATTTGATATTGATTCGGCTACCGAGCAGATCATGAGAGAATCAGTATCTTCCCTGCTTTTCCTTTTTCCGCCGTGTATTTTTGGCGAATGAAACACGATGCGGTGCCTGAAACAGATCGTGTCGGGCATGAAAATCCCTAGCCGCTCATGTCCTCCAGCTCGACGCCGCGCGTCTCGTGGACCATCTTGACGACGAAGACGATCGAAAGAATCGCGCAGAGCGTGTAGAACCCGTAGGCGCCGGCAAGCCCGATGCTTGCAAGCATGATGGGGAACGTCATGGTGATTCCGAAATTCGAGCCCCACTGAGCGAGACCGCTGACGGCAAGACCGGTCCCGCGTATCTGGTTCGGGAACATCTCGCCGAGCATGACCCACATGACCGGCCCCCAGGAAAAGTTGAAAAATACGACGTAGACGTTTGCTGCGACCAGGGCGAGAGGACCGAAGATGCCCTCCAGCGTCAACTCGCCGTTCGCGCCCGTCGTTGCGTTCATGAAAGCGATGACGAGGGTCGCCAATGCCAGCGACATGCCGATCGAGCCGATCAAGAGGATGGGCCTGCGGCCGATCCTGTCGATAAGCAATACCGTGACCGTCACCGCACCGATGCTCAAGCCGCCGCTGATGATGTTGATCAGCAAAGCATCGCTCTCCGTAAATCCGACGGATTGCCACAGAACCGCCCCGTAGTAGAAGACGACATTGATACCGACGAGTTGCTGCAATGTGGCGAGACCGATACCGACCCATACGAGTGTGCGAATGCGATTCGTTTTCGGATCGACCAGGTCCCGCATGCGCGGCCTGTGGTGGTCTGCGGCAAGCGACTGATCGATTTCCTCGACTTTTCGCTTCGCCGCGTCTCGTCCAATGAGCTTCGTCAGCACGTCGAGCGCCTTGTCACGACGCCGGCTCAGGACGAGGTAGCGGGGACTCTCCGGGATCGTCAGCAGCGCGACGAAGAAGATCGACGCCGGTACTATCTCGATCCAGAACATCCAGCGCCAGGCTTCGAAACCGAGCCAGAATTCGCTTGTCGACCCACCCGCGGCGCCTGCGAGCAAATAGTTGCTGATGAAGGCGATGAAGAGTCCCGAGATAATGGCAATCTGCTGGACCGTCGCGAGCGCGCCCCGGAACCTGGCCGGCGCGACTTCCGATATATAGGCCGGGGCCAGGACGCTTGCAGCACCCACAGCGAGGCCGCCAAGTACCCGGTAGACGACGAATTCGGCCGATGCGGACGCGATTCCCGAACCCCAGGCACTGACGATAAAAAACACGGCGGCAACGCGCATGATGCCGCGGCGCCCGAAACGGTCTGCAAGCCGCCCGGCAAAGAATGCTCCCACCGCGCAGCCGAGCAGCATCGACGCAACGTTGAAACCTGTGCCCACGCTGTCGGAGTTGAACGCTCCCTGAAGACCGTCAACCGTGCCGTTGATGACACCGCTGTCGAAACCGAACAGGAAGCCACCGATCGTTGCAATGCAGCTGATAACGATGACGTAGAGCGTATGCTTTTCTGATTCTTGTGGCATAGAGCGGCAATATGATTGTTTACCGGATGCGCGGCAAGCCCCGCCTGGCCGTTCCCGCGGGCGGAACGGCGGTATGGTCGACGCGGTAATCGAGTCTGTTCCCGCGTCGAATGACGAGATATCCGACTCGTTGACACTGTTTGGCGAAAGATCGTAGGTACACGCCGGCAAAGGCGTTATGCTATGAGGGTAGGCAAGAGCGAGGTGAAAGGATCATGTTCAGCAAGAAGAAAGAGGACTATCCGGAGTACGAGCGTTCCGAACCCGCCGTACAGACCAGTTCGGACGTAAGGCGCCGCAAGACTTCCGTCATAGGACCGACGCTCAAGTTCAAGGGTGAATTGTCGGCGAATGAGGACCTGATCATCGAGGGCGAGATCGAAGGCACGATTGCCCATCAGGATAAGAACCTCACGGTTGGTAAAGAGGGCCGCGTCAAAGCCAATATCGATGCCCAGACGGTCGAGGTTTACGGCAGAGTTGAGGGTGATATCCACGGCAAGGACATCGTGAAACTCGCCAAGTCCGCCGACGTGAAGGGCAATATTCGCTGCGCTCGCATCGTCATGGAGGATGGGGCGAAATTCTCCGGCACCGTCGATATGAGCCAGAAAGCGAAGCCGGCACCCAAAGCGGCCAGTCTCTCGGTCGCCGAGTCGTCCAAGCAGGCCGAATCAGCCGGCTAGGCCGTGGTGACGGTCTCTGATCCCGTCACGGACCATGCGCCGCTCGAGTCTGACGCGCTCGACGATGCGGCTGGTTCGCGGCGGCCACTGCCATCGATGATCGGTATTTCCGTCGTAATGAAGGGCGAACTCACCGTCGGAGAAGACCTTGTCATCGAGGGCACGTTCGACGGCACGATAACGGGTGAGGGCACGGATACCGTGACGGTCCGACGAACGGCGCGAGTCCGTGGCGAGGTATCCGCAGGCGTCGTGCAGGTTGAGGATGGCACGAACCTGGAAAGCACAACGCTAACGGGCCGAATTCGGCTCGCGAAGTAGCGCAGGTCGTTCGCGTGATCCCGGCCGGAGCAGCGAGTCCCGTGGATACCGCAGCCCTTGCGGCCCTGTTTCGTGAATTCATCGACGAGCATTGCGTTGTGCTTGCCAACGAGTCCAAACGGCCGTTCGAGTGTGACGGCTTGTCCGTCTACAAGCAGATGCCCGGCCTGGTCGTGATGCCGTCGTCGACGGAACAGGTCCGGCAGATCATGCGCTTGTGTAACGAGCACCAGGTCCCGGTGGTCGTTCGTGGTGCCGGAACGGGCCTCTCGGGCGGGGCGCTGCCGCACCCCGACGGTGTGTTGCTGTCCCTCGCGCGCCTTTCGAAAATCGTGGAAATCGACGCGGACGCCGGGCTGGCCCGCGTGCAGCCTGGCGTGAGCAACCTCGCCATCAGCGAAGCCTGCGCCCCGTATGGCTTGTTCTACGCACCGGACCCGTCATCGCAGATCGCCTGTTCGATCGGCGGTAACGTTGCAGAAAATGCAGGCGGTGTGCATTGCCTGAAATACGGGCTGACCGTGCACAACGTGGTTCAGCTGACGGTCGTCACCGTCGAAGGCGAGATTATCAACGTGGGCAGCGATGGCCTGGCGAGCGCCGGTCCCGACCTCATGGCGCTGATGATCGGCTCCGAAGGCATGCTCGGCGTCGTAACCGAAGTCACGGTCAAACTCCTGCCCGAACCGTCGCACTGCCAGGTGATCCTCGCG
>JARRLQ010000067.1:0-12011 GCA_037386905.1 Woeseiaceae bacterium | reverse complement strand
CGGAGAAATTGCGGCCGCCCTTGACCGTCACACCGCCTGGCAATGACGTTGTTTGTAGCCACTCCTCTTCGAGTTCGACCTCGACCTCACCCTCTTCTTCCGCAACGGCGACCGTCAGGTTGCCGTAAAACCTGTCGTCAACATCGGCCTTGAGATTGAGCTCGGCCTCGCCGAGTTCGAAGCCGTCGCCGTTCGAGTAGAGTCCCGACAGGATGGCACCGATTGCCGGGTTGAAGGCATTCGGACCCGACGCCCCCTGAGACTGCGAGATCGAGGTTTCCTCGGCTATTTCGAATGCCTCCGCAGCATCGCTCCTGGCACTGGCAGCTGCCTGTTCGGCGCGCGCAAGCCTGATTTCCAGGTCGCTGATGCGCGCTTCGTAATCCTGTTGCATCTCGTTCAGTAACCCGCGCAGTTCCGCTACCTCGGCGGCAAGATCCTGGGCATGAACGACGTTTGAGTTTGTGCCAAGCAGCAAGAGCGACACGAAAACAGTAATTTTTTTCATTGAAATTCATCCTGAATAAAGTTTGCAGCACGGTTGATGTGCTGCAGAAAGATCAAAAAATGGAATTCAGGATGCTGTAGGTGGACCTCGCTGACGGGGGACCACCGCCGCTGCGCTCGTTTCGAGGATCGTTTGCAAACTGCGGAGAATCGGCTTGAACGCCTCCAGGGACTGATCGCAGCCATGATCGACGGTAGCGGCAGCAAGCTGGTTGATACTGATACAGGTTGCGCAGGCCGTGTCCTGGAATGAGGCCGGATCATGCTCGTAGGCATGCGCGAGGGCAATCGTCTGCACACTGAGAAGCAGCGCGAACAAGAGCACGCTGACAAAACGACCGAATTTCCTGTCGGGCCTGATCATGATCTGCCGATTATGACACCAAATCTTGGCACTAGTGCGCCAATTGTTGCGCTACCGCGGCCAGGTCTTCTTCAGTGTCTACCCCTGTCCCGGGCCGTTCGTCCGGAATCGCGACCCTGATCGTCATACCAAGCGCCAGGGCGCGCAATTGTTCCAGTTGCTCGCAGACTTCGAGGTCGGACGGCGGCGCCGTCACCAGCTTCCGGAGCACACCACAGCGATAGGCGTAGATACCATGATGGTGCAACGCCAGTGAGCGTGGTTCGATGTCCGAATCGCTCGCGCGAGCATACGGGATAGCTGCACGGCTGAAATAAATCGCATCGCCATTGTCCGCGACCACGACCTTGACCACGTTCGGATTTTCGAAATCTTCCTGAGAAGCAATGGGCGACGCCAGCGTCGCGATATCGGCCGAGCTGTCATCCAGCAGCGCTGCGCACTGGTCGATCAATGCCGCAGGCATGGCCGGCTCATCCCCCTGCAAATTGACAACTATGGTCTCATCGGGCCAGTCGAGCAGATCGCATACCTCTGCTATGCGCTCGGTGCCGGAGCGGTGCTGGTCGCCGGTCATGCATACCTGGCCACTGAATCCCTCGGCAGCTTCCGCGATGCGTTCGTCATCAGTCGCGATAACGACTTCCCTGGCCGCGCTTTCACGTGCCCGGTCATGCACATGTTCGAGCATTGTCTTGCCATTGATCTCGCGTAATGGTTTCCCGGGCAAACGCATCGACGCATAACGCGACGGAATTACGATCACGAAGTCGCTCATTGGCTCTCCAGTTCAGTGCGCAGGCGTGACTCTATCTGCTCGAGCCATGGTCCGGAAGCGACCGGATCGATCTCCAGGTCTACTGGCACAGTCCAGTACTTGTCTGACGCCGCGGCGTCGAACTTGACGGCGTCTTTTTCCGTCATCAGCACTTCAAAATCGTCGCCGAACCTGAGGTCGGACGCGCCAAGGCGCGCATGATCCTGGAAAGCGTGTTCGATGACCTGCATGCCGTGAGACCGCAGCATGTCGAAGAATCGGGCGGGATTGCCAATGGCGGCTACGGCGTGCACGGTCGTACCGGCAAACCCTTCGACCGGGCGTGTCAATGAGCCATTCAGGCGGCTGACCTCGCGCGCGACGAGGCTGAACTCGATGGCGTTCTGCTCGACCGCCGTTGCGGTCTCTGCATCATCATTGATCCTGCCGTTGACCAGCACCTGGTCGACCTCGCTGAGGCGGTCGATCGTCTCACGCAGCGGCCCTGCTGGCAGCAGAAGCCGGTTGCCAAGTCCGCGCGACCCGTCGATGACGCAGATTTCGTAAGTGCGTTCGAGCCGATAATGCTGCAGGCCGTCGTCGGCGATGATTACGTCGACGCCGTCGTCTGCAAGCATCTCTGCCGCCCGGGCACGGTTCGCATCGACGACGACCGGGCATTCGGCCCTGCGTGCGAGCAGAACGGGTTCATCGCCGACGACCCGCGGGTCGCTGGCAACGTCGACACGCATTGACGATCCCGACCGGGAACCGCCGTAGCCGCGGCTCACAATCCCGGGACGAAACCCGCGATTGCGCAGTTCGCGCGCCAGCCAGATTGTTACGGGCGTCTTGCCGGTACCGCCCGCGGTGATGTTGCCGACAATGATGACGGGAACCTCGGCTCGATGGCGACCCAGAACTCCCATGCCGTAAAGGCAGCGGCGCAATGTAATGAGAAGCCAGTAGATACCGGTGAGAGGCAACAGCAAGCGATACCAGGGGCTTCCCTCATACCAAATGCGATGCAGCCATCTGTACATTTTGCCGCCGTTTATTCCTCGCTGAACTGCATATGGTACAGCGCCGCATACTGACCATCGCGATCGAGCAATTCCTTGTGCGTTCCGGTTTCTACAATGCGCCCCTCGTCAAGGACGATGATGCGGTCCGCATTCTCGACCGTCGACAGGCGATGCGCAATGACAAAGGTCGTGCGGTTTTTCATCAATTCATTGAGCGCTTCCTGGATGCGCCGTTCTGACTGTGAATCGATAGATGATGTGGCCTCGTCGCGCATCAACACCGGTGTGTTCTTGAGTAATGCCCGGCCTATAGCAATGCGCTGGCGCTGACCACCCGAGAGCAACACGCCGCGGTCGCCCACCATTGTCTGTAGCCCGTCAGGCATATCGTTCGTGAAATCGAGCACGTAGGCCGCCTCGGCCGCGCGCATGAGTTCTTCTTCCGAATGCTCGCGCAGCTGGCCATAAGCAAGGTTGTTGGCGATCGTATCGTTGAACAGCACGACGTCCTGGCTCACGAGGCTGACATTGTCACGCAGGCTACTCAGCGTGTATTCCCTGATTGGCCGGCCATCCAGCAGGATATCGCCTTCATCCGCATCATAGAAACGCGGCAGCAGACCCGCGAGCGTGGATTTACCGCTGCCCGACTGGCCAACGATCGCAAGAGATTTTCCGGCCTCCACGTCAAGGCTGATACCTTTGAGTACCGGTGTCGCTTCGTCGCCGTGGCTGTAGCCAAAACTGACATTGCGAAATTCGACATGGCCCTTCGTCCTGCCCGCCTCAATAGTCCCAGTATCCTCTTCATCGTCTTCATCCATGATGGTGAACAGGCTGTCCGCGCCGGCAACACCCCGTTGCAGCGTCGCATTGACATTGGTGATACGGCGAATCGGCTGCAGCATCAGCATCATCGCACCGAAGAACGAAATGAACTGGCCCGCGGTCAGGTTACCCTGGTCGGACTCGAGCATGGCCATGTAAATTACCCCGGCTACGCCGATACCGAAAATCGCTTGTGTAACGGCCGTGCCCAGCGCGCGAACATTAATCAGTTTGAGGTTCTGTTTCTTGTTGCGACCGTCCACTTCGTCCAGCCGCTGTTTTTCGTAATCGTAGCCGCCGAATATCTTGACGATGCGATTGCCGCGGATGATCTCCTCGGTGACCTGCGTTACTTCGCCGACCGTATCCTGGATGCGGCCACTGTAACGGCGGAACGCGACGCCAAGCACGCGCACCAGCGAAGCCACGACCGGAAAAAGAATGGCGACGAAGATCGTCAGCTTCGGACTCTGGATGATCATCACGGCAAACGCCGCCAATACGGTCAGCACGTCACGAATCAGGATAGTTACGACACTGGTCACCGACTCGGCGACCATCTCGACGTTGTACGTCAGCCTCGACAGCAGCGGACCGGTACTGCGCTCATCAAAAAACCGTGTCGGCAATGTCAGGAACTTGCGGAACACGCCCCGTCGCAAGGAACTGATGACGCTGCGACCGACGTAGCCCAGCGACGCCTCTGTAGCGAAACCGGATATGCCGCGCGCCGCGAGAATGCCGGCAAACGCGAACGGCAGCCACTTCATGGCCTCGAGATTCTGCTCGATGAGTGCGTCATCTGTCAGCGGCTCCATCAGGTATACGAGGCTCGCTTCAATCACGGCGCTTGCGGCCATGCCGATGACGGCGATGAGGCCGATCAGTTTGTGCGGCAGGACGTACTGCCACAGCCGCCTGTAGATGGCACCAGCGTTCGGATGTTTGTGCTTGCTCACGACGCTATTGCGACTCGGGCTCGTTGAGCGTGGCAATACTGATGCGTGTAAATCCAAGCCGGCCTGCAACATCCATCGCCGTAACGACATCCTGGTGTTTGGCGTTGGCATCAGCACTGATCGTCATTGGCAGGTTGGTGTTGCCGCCGGACACTTTCTGGATTGCGTTGCGAATCGTCTCGACGCGGCTGTTGATCAGTTCACGTCCGTTGACGAGAAATGTCCCGGTTTCGGTGATCATGATGTCGATCTGGTCGGGCACTTCCTCAACGATGGCCGCACTGTCGGCCTCGGGCAGATTGATAGTAATCTGCGACTGCTTGACGAAGCTCGTCGACACCATGAAAAAGATCAGCAGCAACAGGACAACATCGATCAACGAGGTCATATTGACCTCGGGTTGCGTCCTCGGCCGCAAGCTGAGTTTCATTGGCTAGCCTTTCGCCTGGCGCCGGTGCAGCGCTTCGACGAGTTTGATGGCTTCTTTTTCCATGTCGACAACCAGCGTATCCACGCGGTTGCGGTAGTAGCGATAGCCGATCAGCGCGGGAATGGCGACCGTCAGGCCCGCTGCCGTCGTGATCAGCGCCTCGGCGATGCCGCCGGCCAGCACCGTCGGGTTGCCGACGCCGTGCGTGGTGATAGCCGTGAACACCTTGACCATGCCGATAACCGTACCGAGCAAACCCAGCAATGGTGACACGGCCGCGATCGTCCCGAGCGTCTCGAGGTATCGCTCGAGCTCGTGCACGACGTGGCGACCGGTATCTTCGATGCTGTCCTTGAGGATCGAGCGTTCACGGTCACGGTTGATCAGGCCCGCTGCCAGGATCTGGCCCAGTGCCGAGCCCTGGTGCAATGTCTGGATCTGCTTCTGGTCCAACTGGTCCTTCTTGACCCAGCCCCACACTTTGCTCGTCAGATCCTCGGGTATGACGCGCTTTTGCTGCAGCGTCCAGAATCGTTCGAGGATGATCCCCATCGCAATGATCGCGCAAAGGATGATGGGCGCCATCAACCAGCCGCCGGATTTGACTATCTCAACCATAAAAAAAGCTGACTCGGAGGAAAAAAGGAATATATCAGGAAGCGGCCGGCTTATTCATGCCAGATTCTGCGCCTGAGGGCCCTGTGGCGCGACTTGGCAGAGATGCCGCCCTGCTCGCAAACGGTCATACTCACTGCTCCGTCCGTCGCTGTATTGAGCACCTCCGCGCCGCCGGCCCTCCAGCGTCTCACGACCTCGTCATGCGGCAGCCCCCAACGATTGCCATATGCGGCTGAGATCACCGCCAGCTCAGGGTTGAGTTTGTCCACGAAGCGCGCATGCGACGACGTCCTGCTGCCATGGTGTGGCACAACTACAACGTCCGCCTCCTGTATCGCTTTCCCCTCCAGCATTTGCATTTCAGCCGCTCGTTCTATGTCGCCGGTCAACAGAATATGGTGGCGGCCCGCCGATATTCGTAATACGCACGACGCATCATTGCCCTGTGCATCACTGCCAGCGGGCGGATACAGGAATTCAAACCGAATGCGATCGGCAGACCAGGCCTCGCCGGCGCGGCAGGCTCGCTCGCCATCACCAAGACCGAGGTCCTCTCCGACATAAACACTGCCGACTCCAAGCGAGCGCAGCACCGTGCCGATACCTCCCGCATGATCCAGGTCGGCATGCGAGACGACGACATGATCGAGCCTGTCAACGCCACGCCCCTGCAGGAACGGTACGATGACCGACTCCGCGGCATCGCCGCCGCCGCGAAACGCGGGCCCGGTATCGAACAACAGCGTCGCTGACCGTGTCGTCGCCACAGTCGCCAGTCCCTGCCCGACATCCAGGACGTCAATCTGCACGCAGGCTGGTGCTGGTCGTGGCGGTGTGTAAGAAACGATCGCCAGCAGCCCGAGCCAGGCAATGGCACGACCCGGCCATCCGGGCGGCAACAGTACCCACATGAGCGGCGCAGCCAGCAGCCCCATCGACGCACCAAGCAGTTCCGGAATTCGCGAACTTGAGCCCGGAATAAGCCGTGCAACATCGATGACCCATTCGACAACACCCAAAGTCCATGACGCCAGTTGCAGCAGTAGGTTGCCGACCGCCCCGCCGGATAGCAGCCCCATGAATGTCAGCGGCACGGTCCCAAGACTGAATACCGGAACGGCGACGAGATTCGCCAGCGGCGCGACAACCGCGACACGATCGAACAGCAGCACCGTAAGTGGCAGGAGTCCGAGCAACAAGGCAACCTGGACGTTGGCCAGAACTGCGGTTGCGACGAGCAACCTGGCGTTGCCATGCGCAAAAACGCTCCGCTGCCGTGCGATCCAGAGCAGGACGACGACCGCTGCGAATGACAGCATGAAGCCGGGCGCCATTGTCTCCAACGGAGAAATAATGACGACCGTGAAACAGGCGAGCGCAACGATGCGAAAAGGTCTTACCCGCCTGCAGACAAACATCGCCAGTGCCGCGAGACCAATCATCAGTGTCGCCCGTTGCGCCGGGATGCCTGTGCCGGACGCGAGTGCGTACGTGATTGCACACAAGAGCCCCGTTAGCGTCGCGAGACGATGGTGGCTGCCACGATGCCGGACGATGCCCAGGCCGATACGGGACAGGAAGTAACCCGCCACCGCGACCATTCCGACGTGTAACCCCGAAATTGCCATCAGGTGACTCGTTCCTGTCTGCGCGTAGCGGTCCCATTGGTCTCGTGTAAGGAGATGTCGCGCGCCGACGGAAATCGCAGCCAGCACGGCCGCCCTCTCGGTCTTGATGCCGGACTCCACTATTCGCTGCACCGCCTTGCGCCTAAGCTCAGCGAGGAAATCAATGCCCTGGCTCGCGAGCTTCCTGTTTCGTGCGCTGTCGACGACATAGCCAGTTGCCGCGTATCCGTTCCGGAACAACCAGCTTTCGTAGTCAAAGACGCCAGGGTTTGCGTTGCCGCGCGGCCGCCGCAACCGCAGCTCCAGCCTCCATGTATCGCCGAACTCGACGGCAGTCCCCGGCTCGAACCAACTCAGGCGAATTCGTGCCGGCACCCATGGATTGTCATCGACTCGCCCGGCAAAGGTCACCGTACTGCCGCGACGCTGGGGAAAATCAGCAATGTGAACGACGGCCATGATGCTGTCCCCGACATTGTCGGGAGAAATTCGCGCGTCGGTTGCAAAGTGGACAACCGCAACAAACATTAAATAGCCAGCCGCCACGAGCAGCACGTAAACCAGCCTTCCGGCCAGAAATGCCGCAAACAGTGCGAACACCAGCAGCGGAAACAGGTCGGAATGGGACGCAAAGCTGCTAAGCTGCGGCGCGTACAGGCCTGCCAGCAGCGTAAGGCAGGCTTTTTTCATCATTCATCCCGACGTTTCGACCAGACCATCGAAGCGGATGTGAGTCAGGATGCCAAGGCGGTTTTTCAGGAAATTTGCATTCAAACGGCACGAAATGGCCGAGAAGTGGTTCATGACGCCGTTTCGGCACATGCTCCACGACCATCACCTGTGGGGCATCCGTCGCAAGACCGTCGTGCCGGCATTCTCGCTGGGCGTTGGGTTCGCCTTCCTGCCATTTCCGGGTCACTTCCTGTTTGCCGCGCTGGCCGCGCTGATCCTGCGGGTAAACATACCGGTCGCCGCACTGGCAACACTTATTTCGAACCCGCTGACGATGGGGCCAATCTTCTATTTCTCGTATCGCCTGGGTTCCGCCCTGCTCGGACTCGATCCCGAACCATTCGAGATCGAGATGTCACTCGACTGGGTACAGAACGTCTTCGTATTTATTTGGTTGCCGCTGATGCTCGGCTGTATGCTGGCCGGGTCGGTCGCATCGCTGATCGCCTACATTGGCCTCGACGCCATCTGGCGCTATTCAATCCACGATTACAAGTCCCGAAAAAGGAATATTCGCCGGGACCGGAACTAGCGCGCCGTGGCCTCTATTGGCGCTCTGTTAGCGTCCCGTTTTCCAGTACGAGTACCCGGTCCATCTGGCCGGCAATATTCTGGTCGTGGGTCACCACGACGAGGCTGGTTTCCAGTTCTTCGTTTAGCTCCAGCATCAAACGGAGGACGTGTTCGCCATTGCCAGCGTCCAGGTTGCCGGTCGGTTCGTCGGCCAGGACGAGGCGCGGCCGGTTGATGAGTGCGCGTGCGACCGCGGCGCGCTGGCGTTCGCCGCCCGACAGTTCGCCTGGCTTGTGCGTCAGGCGTTCGCCGAGGCCAACGCGTTCAAGCAAGGCAGCCGCCTTTTCGAGCGCCTCCGGTTTCGGCACGCGACGTATGAGCAAAGGCATCGCGACGTTTTCCGCCGCCGTGAATTCAGGTAACAAGTGGTGAAACTGGTACACGAAACCGATGTAGCGGTTACGCAGCTCCGCTTTCGACAATTCGTTGCCGCCATGCATCGGCTGGCCATTGACGAACACTTCCCCCTCGGTCGGGTCGTCGAGACCCCCGAGTATTTGCAGCAGTGTCGTCTTTCCGGAGCCCGATGCGCCGACAATCGCCACGCGCTCGGCTGCTTTTATGTCGAGGTCGACGCCGCTCAGCACCTCGAGTTCAGCGCCACCTTCGCGAAAGCGCCGCACAACGCCGCGACACTGCAGGACAGACTCAGTCATAGCGCAATGCCTCCGCAGGCGCCGTCTTCGACGCGATCCACGAAGGATAGACCGTCGATGCAAGTGACAGGACCAGCGCAATCGCGCTGATCACGAAGACGTCGCCTGCGCGCAGCTCCGAAGGCAGGTCGCTGATGAAATACACATCCGCGGCCAGCAGCTTGATGCCGAATACCGATTCGAGGCCTCCTACCAGTGTCTCGAGGTTGAGGGCGAGCAGAATACCAAACAGCGCTCCCGCTGCAGTACCTATTACGCCGATAACGCTGCCCTGCGTGATGAAGATCCTGAGCACACTGCCGGGCCGTGCACCGATGGTTCGCAGGATCGCGATATCCGCCTGCTTGTCCTTGACGACCATCACCAGCGTCGAAACGATGTTGAAGGCTGCGACTGCAACAACGAGCAGCAGAATGACGAACAGTATCGACTTCGTTATCTGGATGGAACGGAAGAAATTGACATGCCGCCGGGTCCAGTCGCCAACGAGAACGACTTCGCCGTTCTCGAGCGCCACCTCGCGCACGATCGAGTTCGCGGCAAAGATATCGGTGACGGCCAGCCTGACACCGGTCACCGCATTTCGCATGCGATAGAGCTTTTGCGCGTCCGAGATATTCACGAGCGCGAGCCGCCTGTCGAATTCGTACATGCCGACGCGATAAATACCGCTGACCGTGAACCGTTTGAAACGCGGTACGACGCCAGCCGGCGTCACGATGCCCTGTGCCAGCGTGACGGTCACCTTGTCGCCGACACCCACGCGCAGCGCAGCAGCGAGTTCGGAGCCGATAATGATGTTGAACTCACCGGCCGTGAGGCTGGCGAGCTCACCCTGCCTCATCGTGTCACCAATGCCGGAGACTTCATCCTCGGCAACAGGATCCACGCCGCGAAGCTCCGCGCCGCTCAGCGCTTCACCAAACATCAGCAGTGCCTGACCCTTGACATACGGAGCGGTCGTTCGTACCCGTGCGTTACTGTTGGCGACCTCCATGAGCGGCTGCCAGTCGACGATATCACCCTCCACGCCTTCGATATTGGCGTGCGCCGTCATCGCAAGCAGGCGATCCTGCAACTCGCGCTCAAAACCGTTGACAACGGATAGCACGAGGATCAGCACCGTGACGGCGATGGCGATGCCGAGCATCGATATCGCGGAAATCAGGGAAACAAAACTGTTCTCGCTGCGCGAGCGCACATAGCGGCTGCCTATCCAGGTTTCGAAGCGTCCAGCCATCCGTTACTCGTACCTCAACGCCACAGCTGGATTGACGAGCGCCGCGCGCCTGGCCGGATACAGCGTCGCAAGGGACGTGAGCACAAATGCGGCAATCGCAATCGTGATGACGTCAGGTGCTTCGAGCTCCGACGGAATCTGCGTTACGTAGTAAACATCCCCGGGCATGATCTGGAAACCGAACCATTGCTCGATGACCGGCACGATGACCGGGACATTGATCGCCACAACGACGCCCAGCAGCACGCCGATCGCGACGCCAGCCCAGCCAATGACCGCGCCCTGTACGAAGAAGACACGCACGACGCCACTGGCCTTCATACCCAACGTACGCAGTACCGCAATGTCGTTGGTCTTGTCGGTGACGACCATGACGAGGCTGGCGACGATGTTGAACGCGGCAACCCCGATGATCAGCGACAGGATCAGTGACATCATCATCTTCTCGAGCCGAATCGCGCGGAAGTAACTTGCATTTTCGACCGTCCAGTCGCTCGCAACGATGTCGTCGCCGAGACTGGCTTTCAATGCGCCCGATACGGCCGGCGCATTCATGACATCGTCCGCGCGGAAACGCACCGCCGTCACTTCGTCACCGATACCCAGCAAAACAAAGCGCTCGAGACGCGGTTCGAGTGTGCCGTCGCCTGC
This sequence comes from Woeseiaceae bacterium, assembly GCA_037386905.1. Classification (GTDB taxonomy): domain Bacteria; phylum Pseudomonadota; class Gammaproteobacteria; order Steroidobacterales; family Woeseiaceae; genus UBA1847. The sequence goes on along the minus strand of JARRLQ010000067.1, from coordinate 1,043 downwards.
GGGCCTGGGAATAAGCAAAACGACCCCGTCGCCGACCCTGGCGCCAAGATCAAACGCCAGCAGACGCCCAAGTATGATGCTGCGGCTTCCGGGCTGCAGATCATCGAGAGATCCTTCGAGAAAATTGATCAGCTCGCCCGACATTGCCTGCTCGTACAAAGGATCCACGCCATGGACCAGCACCGGCTCGAGGTCGCGGCCGGACTGGATCATACCCTCCATTTCCACGATCGGCGCCGCGGCGGCGACGCCTGGCTGCTGCTCGACCCTGTCGCGCAGCGTGCGCCAGTCCTCGGTAATACGCTGCGGCCCTGTGACATAGCCGTGCGCGGACATGCTGAGCAGCCGATCGCGCAGCTCGCCCTCGAAGCCGTTCATGACCGACAGGATGACGATCAGCGCCGCCACGCCCAGGGCGATCCCGAGCAGAGAAATCAGCGTGATAAAGGACACGAATCCCGTACGGCGCTTCGCCCGGAGGTACCGAAGCCCGACAAACAGTTCGACGGGGTTGATCATCGCCACGCATTAAACCACATAGCTGCGGCCGCAAGAATCGTGACGTGATTCACAGACGTGATTCACAGAATTCGACTCCAGCTAAAAACCTTTGAAATCAATTGTTTTTTGGCGACATTTTGAGTGATAGAGTCGATCTCAATTGAAGGAGAAGCTGTCATGGCCAAGTTGCGCATTTTGACTGTCATAGCCCTGCTGTTTGCCGGGTTCGGCGTTGCAAACGCCCAGAACCTCGATATGAAGGGCACATCCCAGGCCTCGAACATAGACCGGCCTTCCAGCGGCATGACCGCCGACAGCGTCGAAGCGAAATTCGGCGCCCCGGACGTCAAGATGGCGCCGGTCGGCGATCCCCCGATCACTCGCTGGGATTACAAGAATTTCGTTGTCTTCTTCGAGTATGACCGCGTAATTCACGCCGTCGTCAAACGCCAGAAGTCCAGCTCCTGAGAGTTTTGAAAAGACGCCCGGGCAGGAAACTGCCCGGGCGTTTTTTTGTCATATAATCGCGGCCCCGTTTGTAG
>JARRLQ010000066.1:12594-16187 GCA_037386905.1 Woeseiaceae bacterium | reverse complement strand
ACCCTGTTCGACCGACGCAGCTGAATCCCCCACGTCGGGCTGATATAGTCGTAATCACGATTACACAGTGAAAAAATAGATTTAGACATTGTGAGAAGCGCCTGGTTTCTACCAGGATTCTTCGTGGAAGGTGCGTTGCCGACGGGGTAAAGAGCGCACGGGTTTTAGGGTGTTTGCGAGGGGTTATCAATGGGAATTCTTGCTTCAATTCGTAGATCGTTTGAAGGTCGAGCACCAGAGCGCCCGCATTTTGCGGTTGCCGATCAGGAAGCTGGAGAGAAGGATGTCGGCCGGAGTCACGACCCTGGCGTCGCCCAGGAGTACACGGATCATGAATTGTCCGGTATGACAATTGGTATTGAACATGTTGACGCTGATGGTTCTGTCAGCCGTCGCTGGGCGACGATTGTCGCGACCGCTGAAGTGGATGGACACAATCGGCTGCTATGTCACTGCTTCAGGAGCGAAGGTCTGCGTTCGTTCCGGATGGATCGGGTGATCAATCTCTTCGATGAACATGGCGAGACTTTTGATGTGCGGGAATTCCTGCATCTGAAAGCAAGCCCGACCAAAGCACGCACCGGCGGCGGTTCATACCGCTCTGCTATCCGTGATGGATTGCGAGTGCTGATCGCGGTAGCGAGGGCAGACGGTTACCTGGACGCTAAGGAAGTTGATGTGATCATGGATTATGCGCGCGCGGAGGGCGCCCGCAAGGGGGTGACGGAGGACGAAGCCGCGCTTGGCGAACTCCGCAGTTACGTTGAGCGTCTCCAGCCATCTGGTAGCGTTGTAGCCTCCTGCATTGATCGATTGACTGAAGAAGGTGAGGAAACACAGAAAAATCTTCTGGCCTATCTCGAGAACGTCATTAAGGCTGATGGTGTCATTGATGGTTCTGAAGCAGAACTTGAAATGCTGATCGCCAAACGACTTGAACGCGGGGATGTGCGCAGGCCGCACTGAATTCGGCTGAATGGTTCAACCATGTCTGGCAGTCGTTCATGATGCCTGCCACGCCAGTGTCTGCAAGCCACCAGATCCGGCCGTCAATGGCGCCGCAAAACCACCGCTACGACCTAACCTCTCATTTCAAACAGGCCGATGGCTAGCCTCTCGGAACGAGATAACGGCCTCTTTGCAAGAAATACTGCCGCTATAACCGCGACAAACCAGAAAACCAGATCGATGAGCGAAATATAGGAAATCGCTCGCTCTGCGAGCGCCGAAAAGGAACTGTTCCGGAGAACGCCAATTATCGAAGTCGCCGTTGCTGGCGCAAGCTCTATTATCGCCCTGATAAAATTGCCGAGAACGCAGCCGCTAATCGTAAACATCGTGGCTGCCGCAGCGAATCTCGTCGAAACCCCTCGCCCGAGAAGTCCCATTGACAGTCCAATTACGATCCCGACTCCTGCCGCCGCGAAGCCATAGGAAAAAGCCCACGTGGCGACCGTCAAGCCGTAGGCCGCAGCGGCGAGGATTGTCGCTACAGCTCCTGCGATAACGGCCGCAGCAAAATTCTGTTCCGAAAGCAGCCTTTCCGCCAGTTCGTAGTTCTTTTGTTCTTCCTCGTCATTCATGGGCGCCGCCATTTTTAGCGGATGGCTGTGAATGTTGCACGTGCGGTTGCGAACCGGCCAGCACCGGGTAACCCAAATGGGTCAGTAGTGCCGCTTTCTAGCCGCCACAGCGAGCCAGCAGCATCAGGATGACGACACCTATGATCGTGCCGACATACAGTTTCATTGATACGGTCTTCCCTTCCATGTTCGCCATCGTATCGGAAACGCCTTTCCTGATGCCGGCGAGTGGGTCAGGCGATTCGGTGAACTTCGGCCCGCCTGGCTTTGAATCCGGCGTGTCCTTTTCGGGTGCAGGATCGTTTACTGCATCGTCACTTGCGCTCTTTTCTGGATTTTCGTTCTTTTTGTCATCGCTCACGAGTTAGTCTCCGTTCGCCTTTTTGACGGGCGCAACCCTCTTGGGTCACCAGCCAACATATTATCGCATGTCGTTCGTCTTCCCAGTGATTGGCTCGGAACGGGCAGAAGGGTCCCATTCACGCGCAGTTTACGCCGGCACCCGGTATGGGTCAGTAGCGGCCCATTAGACTCAGGTTAGCGGAACGGCCGCTTCCTGGAGTGAAACAGCCGCGGCCCAACCTGGCTCCGGGTTTTTGTAGAATCTGCGGTCGACGGGCCGGGAGCCGACCTCCGGTCGAGCTTTACAGCCCTACCAGTTCTGCATGAACGCCTTCACTCTCGACTTTGACGAGAATATCGTGCGACTTCACCTTCTCCGGGTCGTAAGTGACCAGGATAAGGTGTGGTTTGTCATCCCGGTTAGTCGCCGTCAACACACCGCCCATGTCCACAATGTGGCTCTCGATAGTCTTCAGCTGATCAGGCGGCAGAGTTTCGTCGATGTGCAGGACGAAATCGGCAATATTGGTAGTCATGACCTTCTCCGGACGAGAAAAGAACCTCCAACTGCGGCAGCCCGGCTGTCTTGGGGTCCTTCGGCGAGCCGAAGACGCTCTCGCCGAGGAAGCGAGGACCCGTGGCTTTGCGTCACTGACTTTGGTCAGGTTTGCCTTTGTCAGGAGAATATTGTGCTACCAGAACTGAAACAGTCAATTCTGGGATGTGCTTATTGATGCGCAGTTATGTTCCTTACGCTCTTGTGTCCGGACGACGAAAAACCACTATAATCGGCCATCAGGCTGGGTACTTGGCCCGCCGATACAACAACAATATAGGGGATAACAATGAAGAGAATCTTGATCTCGCTCTTGAGCGGCGGCTTATTGCTGTCAACAGGAATTGTCGTTGCAGACAGTCATGGAGAATCTGCAGACGGGCCGGATCCCGCAACGCCGGTCGAGCTGTATGCCTGCAAGTACAACGACGGAAAGGGCCCGGCCGATCTCGACAAGGTCGTCGAGAAATGGAATGCATGGGCCGATGAACAGGGCCTGCAGGACTATTCGGGCTGGACTCTGGTGCCGTACTACTCGGGTCCCGACCAGGAGTTCGACGTGCTCTGGCTGGGAGGTTCCTCCAGCGCGAAGATGCTCGGTCGTGCACAGGACAGATGGCTCGCAACCGGAGGCGATGTCATGAACGAGTTCAACGAGACCTGGAGCTGTGCTGCGCACGCCAACTTCGCGGTTCTCGAATACAAGACTCCGCCGGAGCGTAGCGATCCATCCAATATCGTCGTGTCATTCTCCGATTGCAACATGGCTGACGGCACCACGTTCGAGGACATCTCGCCCGCGCTGAGCGCGTGGTCGGAATACCGGTCCGGGCACGGATCGACATCGGGCATGTGGGTATTCTTCCCGGCCTACGGCGGTGGCGGTGAAGAGTTCGACTTCAAGTTCATCTCGGCCTGGCAGAACCTGGAAGACCAGGGTGCCGATTACGACCAGTACAGCGAAAGCGGCTGGATGAAGGCCAACGAGCTATTCGCCGGCAAGCTCGATTGCGATTCGTCGCGCGTCTACCTTGGTACCAACAGGCGCAGGGCGGCAGATAAGGAATAAGCATGTGGTTGTAAGGTAACGAAAGCGGCGAGCATGGCTCGCC
>JARRLQ010000066.1:0-12576 GCA_037386905.1 Woeseiaceae bacterium | reverse complement strand
CGACTGCTCCGGGTGCAACATGCAGGGTGGCCGGCAAAGACGCGAAAGGAGATTTGTATGTTGCTGCGCGCATTGATCGTTTTGGTTTCGAGTGCAGCAGTTGTGGGCTGCGGTGCCGGTGACGATGACGTCGCGAAAGACCCGGTGCTGATCGAAACTGAAAGATTGTCGGCCATCGTCAGGGAGCTGGCTTCCGATGAGTACGAGGGGCGAGCTCCTGGCACGCCCGGCGGGAGGAAAACGGTCGAGTACCTGATCGAGCAATTTCGGTCGCTGGGCCTGGAACCCGGTGGCGTCGACGGCAGCTGGACACACGATGTGCCCTTGATCCACACGCAGCTCGCAGCACCGGCGAAGATGCAGTTCGTCGTGGACGGCGTGGCGCAGCCCGTGGAACAGAAACTGAATATCGAGGCCAGTACCGTTCGCGCGGTTGACTCGATCCTGATCGATGCGCCGGTCGTATTCGTGGGTTTTGGCGCGCACGCCCCCGAGCGGAACTGGGATGACTACGGCGACATCGACCTCGAAGGCAAGGTCGCGCTGTTCCTGGTCAATGACCCTGATTTCGCCGCAGACCCGGGCGAGCCCGTTGCCGGCGTATTTGGCGATCGGCGTATGACGTACTACGGCCGCTGGACCTACAAGTTCGAGGAAGCAGCACGCCGCGGTGCGGCGGCTGCGCTCGTCATTCACGAGACGGAGGCCGCGGGCTATGGCTGGAATGTTGCATCGTCGTCGCCCGGTGAGAACTATGCGGTTGTCTATGCAGACATGGCAACGCTCCCGGTCATGCTGCAAGGCTGGTTGCACGGCGATGCGGCCGCGGCATTGACGGCCAGTGCGGGTTACGACCTCGAAGAACTCCGCAAACAGGCGCGCAGTCCGGATTTCCAGGCCTTCGAACTCGATGGCGCGCGCTTCGAAGCGGATCTTTCGGTCGCCGTCGAGCATTTCGAAAGCAGCAACGTCCTTGCACTATTGCCGGGCGACGCCCATCCCGACGAAGTCCTGATGGTCGCTGCCCATTGGGACGCGTATGGCATGGGCGAGCCTGACGAGCAAGGCCGGACGGTGCGGCCCGGCGCCAACGACGATGCACTGGGTATCGCCGGTGTGCTGGAGATTGCCCGTGTCCTGAAGTCCGGGCCTCCGCTCCAACGCAGCGTGGTGTTCGCGGCCTGGACGGCCGAGGAAAGCGGCCTGCTGGGCTCCGACGCCTACGCGCGGGATCCCATCTATCCGCTGGAGACGACGGTCGCTAACCTGAGCCTCGATATTCTCAATACGGCCGGACCGGCACGAGACGTTGTCCTCGTCGGCGAGGGCCAGAGCGAACTCGAGGACGATCTTGCCCGCGCTGCCGCTGCCCAGGGGCGCAGCGTTACACCCGAGAGCCTGCCGGAAAACGGCCTGTTCTTCCGGGCCGATCACTTTCCCATGGCCAGGGGTGGCGTGCCGGTGCTGTTGATCATGCAGATTGCGGGGGCTGCCGATCTCGTCGACGGCGGCCGGCAGGCAGGCGAGCGATGGATTGCCGATTACATCGGCAATTGCTATCACCAGACCTGCGACGCCTGGGACCCGGATTGGGACCTGCGCGGCGCCGCCCAGGACATGGAGTTGTTGCGGACGATCATCGAGGACCTTGGCAACTCCCGACGCTGGCCGCAATGGAAGGCGGGCTCCGAGTTCAAGGCAGTCCGTGAGCAGAGCGCCAGCGCGCGCAGCGAGGAGTAAGGGGGCAGACGGTTGGACTACCTGTCGCTTCTGTTCGGTCTAGCGGGGCTTTGGTACGGGACGGAGCTGACCATCCGGGGCGCGGTCACCGTCGCGTCGCGACTTGGCGTATCCGAGTTCATCGTCGGTGTCGCGATACTCTCGATCGGTAGCGACCTTCCGGAGCTGGCGATCGCTATCGATGGCGCGATTATCAATCTCCACGCCGGCGATGCATCCGACGTCGTTGTCGGCACCGCGATTGGCAGTTCTCTCGGTCAGATCGGTTTCGTACTGGGCACCGCCGCCTTGTTGTCTTACCTGACGTTGCCCCGGAGCATGATTTTTCAGCACGGCAGCGTCTTGCTGGGTTCGGCTTTGCTCCTCGGGGTTTTCGGTTTTGACGGCACCGTATCCAGGACCGAGGGTGTCGCTTTGCTCGTCGTCTACTGCATTTACTTTCTGGCACTGTTCGGCGATCGGCGAAAAAGCGCCAACCCGGACGGCGAGGACGGGCCAATCGGTAATGCCAGGGCCTGGATGTACCTCGCGGTCGGCCTCGGCATCGTGGGAATCTGCGCCGAATTGACCGTTAGCGGCGCCATCGCCGTAGCGGCTGCACTGGATATCAGCGAGGCGTTCGTGGCGGTGATTATCATCGGCCTCGGTACGAGCCTCCCGGAGCTCTCCATATCGGTCGGTGCGGCGATCAAGAAGCGAGCGCGCATGTCCGTCGGGAATCTCGTCGGCAGCAATATTTTCGACACGCTCGTGCCGGTAGGGGCCGGTGCCGCAATCTCGACGCTGCGGTTCGACGGCAACCTGCTGCGCTTCGACCTGCCGTTCCTGTTTTTCCTGACCCTGGTCGTGCTGGTGTTTTTCCTCCGCAAACGCGGCATTCAGAAAGGCGAGGCCATCACAATACTGGCGCTCTACGGCAGCTATGTGCTGCTGAAACTGTCGCGGGCATTCTGAGGCGCGGGGCGGCGCTGCCGGCGCGCGCGTTGTATCCGTGCCGCAGAGCGGCCATAATCGCGCCCGGTCCGCGTCGGCTTCCCCGCGACGGTCAGCCGTGAACCCCGTCAGGCCCGGAAGGGAGCAGCGGTAACGGTGACGCCGGGTGCCGGGGAGTCGCTGGCGCGGGCCACTCCGCTTTTTCATTCCCGCATCCGCCGCCGCTTGCCCCTTGCGGCGGGGGGTCGGTGCGTTACACTGGCTGACCTTTAGGGGTGACGGTTTGCGTCTCTTGGTTGCGCTATGAGCTATCTCGTTTTGGCCCGGAAATGGCGGCCAAAAACCTTTGCAGACACGGTTGGTCAGGAGCATGTGCTGAAAGCGCTGGTCAATGCGCTCGACTCCGGGCGCCTGCATCATGCCTACCTGTTCACGGGTACGCGGGGCGTCGGCAAAACCACGATCGCGCGAATCCTGGCGAAAGCGCTCAACTGCGAAAAAGGCGTAACCTCGGAGCCTTGCGGTGAGTGCAGCGCATGCAGGGAAATTGACGAGGGGCGTTTCGTGGATCTTATCGAGGTCGATGCCGCCTCGAAAACCAAGGTGGATGACACCCGGGACCTGCTCGACAACGTGCAATATGCCCCGTCCAGGGGTCGCTACAAGGTCTACCTCATCGACGAGGTGCACATGTTGTCGACCAGCTCGTTCAATGCATTGCTAAAGACGCTCGAGGAACCACCGCCTCACGTGAAGTTCCTGCTTGCGACGACGGATCCACAGAAGCTGCCTGTGACGGTCCTCTCGCGCTGCCTGCAGTTCAACCTCAAGCGCCTGACGCCGAAGCTCATCCAGGATCGGCTGGCGCATATCTGTGACGCGGAGGGGATCGAAGCCGAAACCCCGGCGCTCGCAATGCTGGCCCGCGCGGCCGACGGCAGTCTCAGGGACGCGCTGAGCCTGCTCGACCAGGCAATCGCCTATTGCGGCGGCAAGGTCGACGAGGAATCGCTGGCGCTGATGCTCGGTACGATCGATCGTGATCACGTCATCCGTTTGCTCAGGTACCTGGCCGCGGACGACGCTGCAGCAATAATCGACCTGGTGGCCGAGTTGGACGAGCAGTTTCCCGATTACGCGCGCTTGCTCGAGGACCTGGCGAGAATGCTGCAACGGATCGCGGTGTACCAGCTCATCGGCTCCGCTGACGCCGATGACGAGATCGCGGAGAAAGTGCTGTCGGAACTCGCAGGACTGTTCGAGCCGGCCGATGTCCAGCTGTATTACCAGACCGCGCTGGTGGGCCGGCGGGATCTGCCCCTGGCCCCGGACCCGCGTAGCGGCGCTGAGATGACAATGCTTCGAATGCTGGCATTCAGGCCTGCGGCCGCCAGTGCGGCGGGCGTTGGTCCGGGCGGGTCCACCGACAAGCCGTCGGCGGCAAAGCCCGGAAACGTGGCGTCCGCCGCGAAGTCGGCTGCCAGTGCAGCTCAACCGGCTGCCAAAGCAGCCAAACCTGCGGCCGCGGGCGCAGCGGGCTGGCAGGACCCGGACTGGGGCGCGCTTGTGAGTGAGCTCGATCTGACGGGATCGCTGCGCATGCTGGCGGGCAACTGCGCGCTCGACAGGCGCGAGGGTAGTACCGTGTATTTCAGCCTGGATCCGCGGTCGGAATCGATGCTGACGCGGCAACGCCGGGACGCGCTGGCGGCAGCCTTGTCGAAGCATTTCGGTGAGGAACTGGTCGTTGATATCCAGATTGCGAAGTCGACGCCCCAAACACCCCATGCGCAGGAAAATCGCATAGCGGACGAGCGTATCGTCGCGGCACGAAAGTCGCTCGAGTCCGACCCCAACGTGCAGACGCTGAAGAACATGTTCGGTGCGGAACTCAAGACCGATTCGATCGAACCCCTGGATTCGTCGCGATCCGACTAGCAAGGAGCAAGCAATGAAAGGTGGCATCGGCCAGTTGATGAAGCAGGCTCAGCAGATGCAGGCCAACATGAAAAAGGCCCAGGAAGAAATGGCATCGCTGACCGTTACAGGCGAGTCGGGCGGCGGCATGGTCAAGGTTACGATGACCTGCCAGCATCGCCTGCAGGCGCTCGAAATCGACGACACCCTGATTGGCGATGACAAAGAGATGCTCGAGGACCTGATCACGGCGGCATTCAACGACGCGGTAACGAAAGTTGAGAAAACCGTGCAGGAGAAATTCTCCGGGCTGACCTCGGGGATGTCGCTGCCTCCGGGCATGAACCTCCCGTTCTGACTATCGCATGTCCTTTTCCCCCCTGTTGGTCCAGTTGATCGACGCCTTGCGCTGCATGCCGGGCGTCGGCAAGAAGTCGGCTCAGCGAATTGCGTTTCACCTGCTGGAGCGCGATCGCGACGGCGCGTCGCATCTGTCCACGGCGTTGGCACAGGCGGTACAGGGCATAGGCCACTGCAAACGCTGCCGCATGCTGAGCGAGCACGACCTCTGCTCGATCTGCAGCGCGAGTGGGCGCGACGATGCGCAGCTCTGCATCGTCGAATCGCCGGTGGATGTCATGGCCATCGAAGATGCAACCGGATTCCGTGGCCATTACTTCGTATTGATGGGCCACCTGTCGCCGCTCGACGGCATCGGGCCGCAGGAACTCGGATTAACCACGCTCGAGCAGCGGCTCGAAGAAGGCAGTATCAGTGAAATGATCATCGCCACCAATCCGACGGTTGAGGGCGACGCTACAGCACACTATCTTGCCGACCTGGCGGAGCGTCACGACGTGCAGGCGAGCCGGATCGCACATGGCGTGCCGCTTGGCGGTGAGCTCGAATACGTAGATGGCGGCACATTGTCACACGCGTTCTACGGACGCCGCCTTATCGAATAGGGGAAGCTAATGAGTGAACAAGACTGTCTTTTCTGCAAGATCGTCAATGGGGACCTGGCCGCTGACGTCGTTTACGAGAACGATTCGCTCATCGCGTTCCGCGATATTAATCCGAAGGCACCCACGCACGTATTGCTCATTCCCCGGCGTCACATTGCGACGATGAATGATCTGCAGGACGGCGACGAATCGCTCGTCGGGGAATTGTTCCTGGCATCCGCCAGACTTGCGGCTGACGAGGGCCTCGCGGACGACGGTTATCGAGTCGTCATGAACTGCAACGCCGCTGCCGGCCAGAGTGTTTTTCACATTCACCTGCACCTGATGGGTGGCAGGACGATGACCTGGCCGCCGGGTTAATACTGGCCGCTCGTCAGTTTCGTCGTCAGTGCGAGCAGGTGCCGGTAACTGTCGTAGCGGCGCTTGCTGATCGTGCCATCGTCTACCGAGGCTTTGACAGCGCAGCCCGGTTCGCGCAGGTGGCGGCAGTTCGCGAACCGGCAAGCCTGGGCGGAGGCCGCGATTTCCCGGTACCCGACGACGACTTCATCGGGCTGAAGCGCCGGCGCATAGTCACGCACGCCGGGCGAGTCGATCACAGCGCCGCCACACGGTAGTTGCAGCATGGCGGAGTTGACGGTTGTGTGGCGGCCTTCGCCGCTCTTGTCCGAGATTGCGGCGACACGTTGCCGATCGTCGTCCAGCAGTTGATTGATCAGGCTCGATTTGCCGACGCCCGATTGACCCACGATGATCGATACACCGTCGCGCAGCAGTTCGGCCACGGCTTCGATATTGCTGCGGCTCTTCGCACTGCAGCGCACTGTCGGGTAGCCGATACGGGCATAGTCGTCGAGTACTTCATCAACGGTATCACCGGTGGTCAGATCGCTCTTGTTGAACACGACAGCGGCGCTCGCGTCGATCAGCTCAGCGGCGCACAGGTAGCGGTCAACGATAGCCCACTCGGGTTCGGGGGCGGGGGCGGCCATCACCAGCAACTTGTCGATGTTGGCAGCGAGAACCTCGACCTTGCCGCGCAGGTTGGGCCGCGTGAGCTCGTTGTGGCGTTCGCGGACGGCGGTGACCAGCCAGTCAGTCTCGCCGGGGAGCGGGCCGGCTTCGACACGGTCTCCGCAGACCGGTTTCAGGCGCTTGCCCTTGATGCGCGCATCGACTTTGCGTCCGTCGGGCAACAGCAGCTGCATCCGGCGGCTGTAGGTCGCAACGACCAGGGGGTCCCGCCCGATCACGATTGTCGGTAGTTGGCGCACATGCTGCAAAGTATGCCGTGCTACGCGGCGTCATGCACCGTCGTGCGTTGTACACTACGGCCTGCGCAAGTGGATACTGGATCTGCAATGAACGAACGGCCGCCCCTGATCGACACCGCCAGCAATCTCATCTGGATCGACCTCGAAATGACGGGACTCGATACGGTCAATGACAGGATTATCGAAGTAGCGACAATCATCACTGACAAGTACCTGAACGAACTCGCCGAGGGCCCGGTCATCGCGATCTCGCAGTCGCAGGAGACGATGGATGCCATGGACGAGTGGAACACTCGCCAACACGGCGAGTCGGGCCTGACGACGCGAGTGCTTGCCAGCACGGTCAGTGCCGCAGAGGCTGAAAGAGCGACACTCGATTTCCTGGCAGCCTGGGTCGAGAAGGGGGCATCGCCAATGTGTGGCAACAGCATCTGCCAGGACCGGCGATTTCTTGCCCGCGAGATGCCGGAGCTCGAGCACTATTTCCACTACCGGAATCTCGACGTCAGCACCCTGAAGATACTGGCCCAGCAGTGGGCGCCGGATGTGGCCGCGGGATTTTCCAAGGAGTCCACGCATCGCGCGCTGGCCGATATTCGCGATTCCATCGAAGAGCTGGCCTGGTATCGTGACCGGCTCTTCGACCAGTCCGTCATTGCCGAGGCAGCCGGTTAGTGGATAAGCCTTATGCGGCGGCGGCGGCCCGCAACGCTGTGTCGATCCTGGGCGTTCTGCGCCAGGAGCTGCGCGGCTGCACGACCTTGTTCGAGATCGGTTCGGGTACGGGCCAGCATGCGGTCACGGTTGCGGCTGCGATGCCGGAACTGGAATGGCAAACGAGCGACCTTGAACAGTCGCATTCAGGCATCCGCGCCTGGATCGCGGACGCGGGTCTCGAGAACGTCCTGGCACCAACGGGCTTCGACGTACTGTCCAGCGAGCCGGACGGGAGAACGTACGATGCCGTATTCTCGGCCAACACCGCGCACATCATGAGCTACGGTGGAGTGAGCCGGATGTTCGAGCTCGTGGGCGCGATGTTGAGCGTGCCGGGTGTATTCTGTCTTTACGGCCCGTTCAGCCGTGGCGGCGCATTCAGTACGCCAAGCAACGAGGCCTTCGACGCATCGCTCCGGGCCCGCAACGCCAACATGGGCATTCGCGATCTCGACGACCTGGACGTCCTGGCCGGACGGAACGGGATGCAACTGGAAAGGACTTACGCGATGCCCGCCAACAATCTCCTGGTCGTTTGGGCCAGAAAATCGCCCGGCTGTCGCCGATAAGCGACTGATTTGGCAGATTTTTGGCTAGAACCGCCGAGCGCCATGTCTTATAGTTGCGCCATGAAAAAGATGATCAACGGCTGTGCAGCGTCGCTACTGTCGGCGTTGTTGTTTGTGAGCGCCGCCAGCGCCGAATCCGCCTGGGTGAGCGATGAGTTCGAAATTACGTTACGGAGCGGCCCGTCCACGAGTAACGCTATCGAGCTGATGCTCAGCAGTGGCACCGAACTCGAGGTCCTGGAGAGGGACGCAGAATCCGGGTACTCGCGTGTTCGCACCGGCGGCGGAACGGAGGGGTGGGTGCTGACCCGATACCTCATGAACGAGCCTGCCGCCCGTGAGCAGCTTGCGAGACTGACGAGCCAGCTCACCAATGAGGCGTCGCGCGGCTCGTCGCTGAACGCGCAACTTGGCGCAATACGTTCCGAGCACGACACGGCCACGAAGCGGATCGAGACGCTCGAGCGTGAGAAAAGCGGGCTCGAGGAGGAGCTCGCGGAAATCCAGCGGACTGCCGCGAACGTCCTTGCGATCAACAATCAGAACAAGCAGCTGAGAGAGGAGCTGGCCGCCGAGGAAATTCGCGTTGCCACGCTCGAACAGGAGAACCGCGAGCTGTCCGGTCAGACGACCCGCTACTGGTTCATGTCAGGAGCGCTGGTGCTCGTGGTCGGAATGGTTCTCGGGTTGTGGCTGCCACGGATACGCTGGCAACGCCGGTCGCGCTACGATCGATTCTGAGCCGGGTTCCGGTCAGACGGATTCGCCAGCGAGAAACAGCCACGTTTCGATGACGCTGTCCGGATTTAGGGACATGCTCTCGATACCCTGCTCGAGCAGCCATCGCGCCAGGTCCGGGTGATCTGACGGTCCCTGCCCACAAATCCCGATGTATTTTCCACGCGCCTTACAGGCCGATATGGTCATCGCGAGCGTCGCCTTGACGGCGTCGTCGCGCTCGTCGAAGATGTCGGCAACCAGGGCGGAATCACGATCGAGACCGAGTACGAGCTGGGTCATATCGTTGGAACCGATGGACATGCCGTCGAAGTGATCCAGGTACTGGTCGGCGAGCAGGGCATTGGTGGGCAGCTCCGACATCATGATGATTTTCAGGTCGTCCTTGCCGCGCTCGAGACCGTTCTCGGCCATCAGGTCGACGACGTCTTTGGCCTGCTGGACGGTACGTACGAATGGAATCATGACCTGGACGTTCCTCAGGCCCATGTCGTTCCGCACCTTGCGGATCGCCGCGCATTCCATCTCGAAGCAGGGCCGGAAACTGTCTGCGACATAGCGTGCAGCACCGCGGAAACCCAGCATCGGATTTTCTTCATCCGGTTCATACTTGTCGCCGCCGATGAGATTGGCATATTCGTTGGACTTGAAGTCCGACAGACGCACGATCACCGGTTCCGGCGCAAACGCGGCGGCGATCGTCGAGACGCCTTCGGCGAGCCGGTCGACGAAGAAACTCACGGGATCGTCATAGCCTGCCATCTGTTCGTCGACTGCAGTGCGCGTTGATTCGTCGAGCGACTCGTATTCGAGCAGCGCCTGCGGATGCACGCCGATCATGCGGTTGATGATGAATTCGAGTCGCGCCAGGCCGACACCCCGGTGCGGCACATTCGCGAAATCGAACGCACGGTCGGGATTGCCCACGTTCATCATGATCTTGACGGGAATATCCGGCAGTGAATCCAGCTCGATCCGGGTCTTTTCGAACTCGAGCCGGCCCGCGAAAACCAGTCCCTCGTCGCCTTCGGCGCAACTCACGGTGACATCGGCGCCGTCAGTGATGGTATCCGTTGCGTCGCCACAACCCACGACGGCCGGAATGCCGAGTTCGCGCGCGATAATCGCCGCATGGCACGTGCGGCCACCACGATTGGTTACGATGGCCGCCGCTCGCTTCATGACAGGCTCCCAGTCCGGATCCGTCATGTCCGAAACCAGCACGTCGCCGTTCTGCACGCGATTCATCTCGCTCACATCGCGAATCACCCGTGCGGTACCGGACCCGATCTTCTGGCCAATGCTGCGGCCTTTGCTGATGATGTCCGAACGCCCTTTGAGCGTGAAACGTTGAATGGCCCGGCCGCTGCGGCTCTGTACCGTTTCCGGGCGCGCCTGCAGGATATAGATCTTGCCGTCGTTGCCGTCCTTGCCCCATTCGATATCCATCGGGCGCTGGTAGTGATTCTCGATCGTGACGGCCATCTTCGCTAGTTCAATGATCTCCTCCTCGCTCAGCGAGAAGCGGTGCGCATCCGCCTCGTCGACGTCGACCGTCTCAACCGTCTGGCCCGGCTTGGGGTCATCGCTGTAGACCATCTTGATGGCCTTGCCGCCAAGGGTCTTGCGGAGTATCGGGAATTTGCCATCACGCAGCGCGGGCTTGTAAACATAGAACTCGTCGGGATTCACTGCACCCTGCACAACGGTTTCGCCAAGGCCGTACGAGGATGTGATGAAGACCGCGTCGCGAAAACCGGACTCGGTGTCGAGCGTAAAGATCACACCGGAGGCGCCGACGTCGCTGCGAACCATTGTTTGCACGCCGACCGACAACGCGACCAGGCTATGATCGAATCCCTGGTGCACGCGATAGGCAATGGCCCGGTCATTGAAAAGTGATGCGAACACCTGGTGCAGGGCATCGTTGAGGTGTTCCAGGCCGCGGACGTTGAGAAAGGTCTCCTGCTGGCCTGCGAACGATGCGTCGGGCAGGTCCTCGGCCGTGGCGGACGAACGCACGGCGACCGCGATGTCCTGGCCGCCGGTCATCTCCTCCCAGGCGCTGCGGATGTCGTTCATCAGCCGCTCGGGTAACGCCGTACCAAGAATCCATTCCCGGATCTGGCGCCCGGCGGACGTCAATGCCTCGATATCGTCGACGTCGAGATCGTCGAGGAGCGATTTGATTCGTGCGTCGAGCCCGTCGGCAGCGAGAAAATCGCGGTAGGCGGCCGCCGTCGTCGCAAATCCGCCCCAGCGAAGCGTTCTTACCACCGACGCGCTCGACATCATTCATTCCAAGCTCGGCGAGTTTGATGACATAAGGTTCCAAACTAGGCTCCCTTGTGTTCCATTACAGGAACTGGACAATCGAATTTCGAGAAGGGGACGCGCTGCGATACGGATCGCGGCGACCGGACGAGACTGCTGGATATGACTGAACGCACTGTATTTTTTCTTTCGGATCAGACCGGCGTGACCGCGGAAACACTCGGTCACAGTCTGTTGACTCAGTTTAACGGCCAGGAATTTCGGCAAGTGACTTTGCCATTTATAGATTCTGATGACAAGGCGCACGAAGCGGTCGCGCGGATCAACGCGGCCGGCGACGTGGATAGCCTGAGGCCGATCGTGTTTTCAACGCTGGTACAGGACAATCTACGCAGCATCGTGCGCGAAGCCCAGGGGCTCCATCTGGATATTTTTGACGTATTCCTGCAGCCGCTGGAGGTCGAGTTTCAACAGGAGTCCACGCACGAGCCCGGGCGCGCGCACGGCATGACCGACATCGAGGCTTACATGCGGCGCATCGAGGCGACCAATTTTGCGCTCGCAAACGACGACGGCGGGATCAGCCGGAATTACGAAATGGCCGATGTGATTCTCGTTGGCGTATCGCGGTCCGGCAAGACCCCAACCTGCCTTTACCTGGCGCTGCAGTACGGCGTGTATGCCGCCAATTTTCCGCTGGCGGACGAGGAGTTCGAGAGCGGTGAGTTGCCGGAGGTGCTCCTGGAGCAGAAGCACAAGTTGTTCGGACTTACGATCGCGCCCGAGCGCTTGCGCCACATACGCAAGGAAAGGCGTCCGCTTGGCACCTACTCGAGCGCCCAGCAGGTTCGTTATGAACTCCGCGAATCAGAAAAGATATTTCGGCGTTACGGCATACCGAACGTGGATACGACGGAGTTTTCGATCGAGGAAATCGCGAGCCGAATTCTCGATAGTACCGGTGTCGAGCGGCGAGTTCGAGCCTGATTTTTCACTTTGTGACGGACGTCTTGGAACGGTATTTGCTTGCCTTTTGGGGAGTCGACCCTGTGCTATATTGGCCGCATGTTATTCGATTCACAGCTCGTTCCGGAGACCGTCGTAAAGCCGCGCAGCTTCGTCGGTCTGATGGCGTTGTATGAGAGTAACTATCTTAGACTTCTGCAGCTGGTCCCGGAGTTGGAAAGACTCGACGGATGTTTTCGCTCTCGGGTTGCCGGGGACTGCGAGCTTTATGTCGAGATCCTCGAGCGGTGCCGCTACACGATAACCCTGTCGCTGACCTACCATTTCGAGACGGGCGACGGCCAGCTTGCCGACCCGGACATCAAGGTTCGCGCCTATCTCGACGGCCGCCTGGCAGAGGCCATGAGCCTGGCTGGCGATCACCGGCACACGGAGTTGCGCAGGTTGATCAGTAAGAATCGTCGCGAACTCGATGCGCGCTGG
>JARRLQ010000065.1:31534-35044 GCA_037386905.1 Woeseiaceae bacterium | reverse complement strand
CTCGAGGTGAGCGAGCACGCGCGCTTGCCCGTGAGCGATAACGACCAGGTACTGGGTGACCTTGTCATCGCTGACGAAGACACGATATACACGACCGACAGCATCGACGGGCCGGTGTACCGCTACTCGATTTCGAACAGGGAGTTTTCCACGCTTGTTCCGAAAGGCGTGTTTGGCTCACCTCAGGGCCTCGTGCTCGATTCGAGCGGCAGGCATCTATATGTTGCCGACTACATTGGCGGCCTGTACCGCGTGCAGCTCGAAGACGGTTCTGTGCGAAGGGTAGCGGTGCCGAAGACGGTCAGCGATTTCGGTATTGACGGTCTCTACCGCCACGGCAACCGGCTGATCGCGATCCAGAACGGCATTCAGCCACACCGCGTGGTGGCCTTCGAACTGTCGCATGACGGGCTTGCCATCGAGTCGGCCGAAGTGCTGGCGATGAACCTGCCCGAGTTTGACGAGCCGACACTCGGGACGATTGTCGGTGACCACTTCTATTTCGTGGCCAACAGCCACTGGAATCGTTTCGACGAGAACAACGAGTTGCCGGAAGGGCTCACCGGGCCGATTGTGCTCAGACTGTCATTGCGATAAGGCTGCGCTGCAAGCCGGGCAATCGGCGCGTTTCTTCACAGCCACCGCACGGAACTCGCCACTGACCGCGTCGAACAATCGCAACACGCCGCGCCGCGACCCGATACCCGCCAGGTACTTGAGTGCCTCGACCGCCATCAGCGCGCCGATCGCTCCCGGGACCGGGCTGAGTACGCCGTTGCCGGCGCAGTTCTCGAGCGACTCGTCCGCTTCCCTGTACAGGCACCGGTAGCAGGGCGAATCCGAGTAGTCGGGACCAAACTCCGTCACCTGGCCCTCGAGACGGATTGCCGCGCCGCTTATCAGGCAGGTGCCGGCCGCGACACAGGCATCATTGACCTGGAATCGCGTCGCAAAATTGTCGGTGCCGTCGAGAACAACGTCGGCATCGGCAATTTGCCGGGCGAGCGCTTCGTCGTCGAGTCGATCGGTGATCGCCGTCAGCTCGATGTCCGGATTGATGGCGGCCAGCCTGCGTGCCGCCACATCGGCTTTCGGCAGGCCGACGTCGTCGGGGCCATACAGGATTTGCCGGCCAAGATTGGTGGCATCGACCGTGTCGAAGTCACACAACACGAGGTGACCGACGCCGCTCGCCGCGAGGTAGCTGGCCGCGGAACAGCCGATGCCGCCGACGCCGACGAGCAGCGCCGTGCTGCCGGAAATTCGATCCTGTCCCTCCGCGCCAACCTGCGGGAGGGCAAGGTGCCTTGCGTGGCGGGACAGCCCGGGGTCCGTCATCACTCGTCGACGATGACTTCCGAAATCGTTACGGCTTCGACAGGTACGTCCTGGTGGCCGGCGCGCGTGCCGGTTGCGACCGCCGCAATTGCGTCGACGACGTCCATGCCATCGGTCACCTTGCCAAACACTGCATAGCCGAAGTCGCGCGAGCCGTGGTTGAGGAAGTCGTTGTCGTTCAGGTTGATGAAGAACTGCGAGGTTGCGCTGTCGACAACATTGGTACGCGCCATCGCGAGTGTGCCGCGTGCGTTCGCCTCACCGTTGTCGGCTTCGTTCTTGATCGGTTCGCGGGTCGGCTTGCTGGCCATGCTCTCATCCATGCCGCCGCCCTGGATCATGAAGTTCGGAATGACGCGATGGAAGACCGTGCCGTCATAGTGGCCGTCTGTAGCGTACTGGCGAAAGTTCGCGCAGCTGATCGGTGCCTTGTCTTCGAAGAGTTCGACGCTGATGTCGCCGTGACTGGTTTTGATCGTGATCATGATGTCTCTTTTCTGTTAGCGCTGGTGACGCGCGGTAAACCGGAATAGTCCTTGTAGCAGCGGATGTTCGCCCAGCCGTGTTGCTTTAGCAATTCGGCGACGAGTTGTTCCTGCTCGGCACCGTGTTCGAGCACGAGCAGGCCATCGTCGGCGAGGATAGCAGGGCAGTCGCGCGCGATGACCGCTATCGCGTCGAGACCCTTGTCGCCGGCCGCCAGCGCCGAGAGTGGCTCCGCGGTGAGCTTTTCGAGCGCCTCGTCGTCATCGCGTACATAAGGCGGGTTCGACACGATTACGTGAAAGGTGCGCCCGGCGACGGGCCCGGTCCAGTCGCCCTGCAGGAACTCGACATTCGGAATCGAATTTCGGTTGGCGTTTTCGCGGGCGACGGCCAGCGCATCCTCGCTGATATCCGTCGCCGTAATCGAACACAGCGCGCGTTCACGGCCGATGGCCAGCGCCACGGCGCCACTCCCGGTGCCGAGATCGAGTATGTCCCATTCCGCCTTGCGCGAAATGTTACGTAGCGCAACATCCACGAGCAGTTCAGTCTCGGGCCTGGGCACGAGCGTCGATGGACTGACAGCCAGCTCCATCGACCAGAATTCCCTGATGCCGGTGATGTACGCCATCGGTTCGCCGCTCACACGGCGATTGACGGAGTCATCGAGCCGCTGCAGCGACGCATCGTCGAGTTCATCCTCGGGATGTGCGAACAGGAAACTGCGCGGCATGTTGATGGCGCGCGCCATGAGCAGCTCGGCCTCGAGGCGTGGCGCATCGCTCACGTCCCGCAGTTTCTCGGTTGCGGCCAGTACGGCTTGTTCGATGGAAACAGCGTCACTCATGCTTGGAAGATCGCGTAAACTCGCGGGCAGATCCAACAGGGACTATACGCTATGCAAGTCTATTCCAATGTCCTGGAGATGGTGGGCAAGACACCGATGCTCCGGGTGCAGAACATCGATACCGGGCACTGCGAGCTCTACCTCAAGCTTGAACTCGCAAACCCCGGCGGTTCTATCAAGGATCGCATCGGCATCTCGATGATCGAGGAGGCCGAAAAGCGCGGTGATATCAAGCCGGGCGACACCATCGTCGAGGCTACGGCGGGCAATACGGGCCTCGGTCTGGCGCTCGTCGCAGCGCAGAAAGGCTATCACCTGGTACTGGTGCTGCCCGACAAGATGAGCCAGGAGAAGATTTTCAACCTGCGCGCGATGGGTGCCGAAGTCGTGCTGACGCGCTCTGATGTCGCGAAGGGCCACCCGGAGTACTACCAGGATCTCGGGCGCAGCATCGCCGAGGAAAAGGGCTGTTATTTTATAAACCAGTTCGGCAATCCCGACAACCCGATGGCGCACAGGACGACGACGGCGCCCGAGATTCTCGAACAGATGGATGGCAACGTCGATGCCATCGTCATCGGTGTTGGTTCGAGCGGCACCGTGACGGGGTTTTGTGAATATCTCGAAGAGCATGCGCCGGACGTCGACATCATTCTCGCCGATCCGGTCGGCTCGATCCTTGCCGAGTACATCAATGAGGGGACGCTCAGCGACAAGAGCAGCAGCTGGCTGGTTGAGGGCATTGGCGAGGACTTTATTCCCGATATCGCGAATTTCTCAAGGGTAACAAAGGCTTATGCCATTTCGGACGCCGCCAGTTTCAAGGCTGCAAGAAACCT
>JARRLQ010000065.1:0-31526 GCA_037386905.1 Woeseiaceae bacterium | reverse complement strand
ACGTTCGCCTGCGACACCGGCAACAAGTACCTGTCGAAGCTCTACAACGATTTCTGGCTCGAAGACCAGGGGTTCATAAAGCGCGAGCAGAAGGGCGACCTGACCGATTTGATCGGACGGCCGCATGGTGAACGCGCGACGATCACGGTGGGCCCGAATGACATCCTGACCACGGCGCACAATCGCCTGCGCAACGCGGGCTTCTCGCAGCTGCCGGTTATGGATGAAGGGAAGCTCGTCGGCGTCGTTACCGAGGAGACGATCATCCAGCACGTGTACGGTCATCCCGGGTTGATCAATGCGCCCGTGGCAGATGCAATGCAGACCGCGTTCATCAAGCTCGAGAAGGATGCGAGCATCAACAACCTCGTGTCGATGCTGCAGGTGCAGCCTTATGCAGCCATTATGGACGGGGACGAATTCCTCGGCCTGATCACGCGATCGGACGTGCTCAATTACCTCAGGAGGCAGGCCTGACGGACGCCACCCTCAGGTGACATCGAGTTTGTGCCGCGCCCCTGTGTTCGGGCCGGCGCAGGGCAAAGCCTGTTTTTCCAGCAACACGTAGCGTGCCGATGCCTCGCGGCGCGACAGGCACCCCTGCCAGCCGGCCGGCAGGTCGTCCAGATGCGCGTCCTTGATGGCAATGAAAGCCGCGCCCGGCGATTCCATGATCCGCGTGAGCTCGGCTGGCGTGTCGATCAGCAGCGCCTGTCCGCGCGAATAGAAGTCAGCCGAATGAGGTTTGCGGCGGTAGTAGTAAAGCGAAGTGGCAGGTGCGATCGACTGCTGGTAGGCAACAATCTCGCTTTGCGAGCGCGGCGTGTCGAATACGCCGGGCAACGCGAGCAGGGCGCAAACGGTTGCGGGCGCGATCCAGCCCAGGTGCGCCAGGTTGACGTTGCGCGAAGTGAGCCAGGTCGCGAGCAGTATGGCAAAGGCAGGCAGTCCTGTGAGCACGTAGGTGGGCAGGATGTTGCCAGCCAGTGAAAAGAACAGCATCGGGGTGATGGCCCACAACAGCAGGTAACGTTGCAGCGGAGACGTCGAACGCAGCCCGTCACCGGCGAATTGCCGGGCACCTGCCCAGGCGGCAACAATCGACCAGGGCAGGGCGGCACCCAGGGCAAAGATCCAGATCATGCCGCGCGCGTGCGCGTGAGCCTCGCCATAGAGGTCGCCCTGCCAGCCGCTGTCGACGAAGCGCAGGAAGTGCTCCCCGACAAAAAAGTATTCGAGAAAACCGGGGGTGCGCAGCTCGGCCAGGACGTACCAGGGAATGGCAATTGCGAGCGTTATCGCCGTGCCCGATACCCAGGGTATGCGCCTGACAGCGGCCGTTGATCCGGGGGACAGCAACCACCATGCCCCGATCGGCATGCCGGTCATGACCAGCGCGACCGGACCCTTGGCCAGCAAGCCAAGGGCCAGCGCAAGGAAGAACGGGTAACGCCACGCTCGCTGCTCCTCGACCGCCGCATTCCAGAACGCAACCATTGCAAGGGTCGTCGATAACAGCAGGCTCGCATCGGTCATGACGGCGCCAGCGACAACGAATCCGAGCAGGCTCGTTATCATGATTGCGACCGCAGCGATCGCCGCTTCGCGATTGGCTATTCGACGTGCGAAACCGAATACGAGAGCGCCACTGGCGAGCGCCAGCAGGAACGAGGGAAAACGCGCTGCGAACTCACCCAGGCCAAGCGCGCTGAACGATGCAGCGGTCAGCCAGAACGACAGCGGCGGCTTGCCCCAGAACGGCGTGTCGGGCGCGATTCGCGGCGTGATCCAGTCGCCGGTCTCGGCCATCTCCCTGCCAATTTCGGCGTAGCGCGCTTCGGTGGTGTCATTGAGCGGATACTCCGTCAACGTCGCGACCCGCACGACCACGGCAGCCAGCAGGACCGCCAGCCAGATCCACTCGCGACGGCTCATCGTATCGCGGCGGACCGCCTCGGCAGGCTGACGATGTCAGGTTCGAAATGTGGCAGCTCGACGGAGTCCACGAGGTAGGTCGGGCGTTGCTTGCTTTCGATCAGCAGGCGGCCTATGTATTCGCCAAGCAAACCGATCGCGAGAAGCTGCATGCCGCCGAGAAATGAAATCATGATGACCAGGGTCGGAAACCCGGCGACCGGATCGCCGTACAACAGCGTCTTCGCAAATACGGCGAGGGCATAGAGCAGTGCGCCGACCGCGACGGCGGCGCCTGCTGCGCTCGCGAGGCGCAGCGGCGCAATGCTGAATGACGTAATGCCGTCGAGGGCCAATGCCAGCAGTTTCAGGAACGGCAGCTTGGTGTCCCCGGCGGCCCGTGGCTCGCGTTTGTAGGGAATCTCTATCGTCCTGTAACCGATCCAGGCAAATATCCCTTTCATGTAGCGACAGCGTTCGGGAAGCTGCGACAGTGCGTCGACCGCGCGCCGGCTCAGCAGGCGGAAGTCGCCGACATTCTGCGGGATTCTTACGGCGGTCAGCTTGCCGAGTATGGCGTAGTACCAGCCTGCGGTCTTGCGCTTGAAGAATGTATCCGATGAGCGGTCCGCGCGTTTCATTGCGACGATGTCATAGCCTTCGCGCCACGCCTGTACCATTTCCGGGATGCTCTCCGGCGGATCCTGCAGGTCGGCATCGAGCACGATGACTGCGTCACCGCGAGCGTACTCGAGGCCGGCGGTCAGCGCCGCCTCCTTGCCAAAATTACGACTGAGCTGGAGCAGACCAATGTGGCTGTCGGCACGTTGCAGCTCATGGATGACATCGACCGTGTCGTCCTCACTGCCGTCGTCGACAAACAGGATTTCGACGCTCATCGGCAGGCTTTGGATCGCTCGAGCCAGGCGCTCGTGAAGCAGCACGAGTCCGCGTGACTCGTTGAAACACGGCACGACGATGCTGATCATGCCCCTAGTCTTTTTCGTTTCGGCGTCCACCAAAGCTCCACAAATCATTGAGTACGTATCCCACCAGGAATACGCAGGCTGTTGCGACCAGTTGCCCGAGAAGGACCGGCAGGTAAAGAATCATTAGCGACAGGATCGCCGCATTTACGCCGATACCGGCGAGCGCGACGATGACGAATTTCGCGAACGGATAACGCAGGCCATCCCGGCCCCTGAATACCCATTTATGCGCCAGCTGGAAGTTGACGAGGAGCCCGGCGATCGCGCCGATCGTCGATGCACTGACCGGCGCCAGCACCGGCAACAACGCGACAAGTATGGCGTAATGCAGCAAGGTACCGGTGGCCCCGGCAAGCGCATAACGCAGCAGTGCCATCTGGCCCTGTAAGACCGGCCAGAGCGCGATACTTCGAGCGGTTTTGGATTCTGCTTGCATATCCTGCCTTCGTGATATTGGACGGGACTAACGGCCATTTCCGGTCGAAATTCCCACCAGGCAGGAGCAGGGTACGTGCTATACCTTAAGAGAGCCTTAAGGAAGGCTGGTACTGGTTCTCAGAACTCGTATTCGAGGTTCAGCCTGGCCACGCGGTCCGGCGAATCGTCATCGAGCCCGAAGAACATGCCGGCCTCCCAGCGCAGTTTCCTGCCCGGCGAGAACCGGTAGGTCCCCGTCATCGCGGGGCCGAGAACAGCGGTATCCTGGCCAATGTGCAGCTCTATCGCAGGCTCGAAAACTTCCCGGTAGCGGTAGCGGGTCTGCAGGCGCAAATTGGTCTCTATTTCGTCGGACACGCCGCTGCCCCACTCGTAGGTCAGGCCGAAGTTGCCAACGGCCGTCCAGCGGCCGAAATCTCGTGCCGACAGCAGGTTTGCCGAGACCTCCCAGACGTCTTCACTGACATCGCGCTCGAGCTCGAAAACGGCGCCCCAGTCGAACGCATATTCCCCCTGTTCCGTGAGTTGCCACTTGAGTTCGAGTTCGTAGACGTCGATCTCGAGTTTCTCGCCGCGCGTCTTGGTCCCGATCGCATAGATTTCCGCTGCCAGGCGATCATTGAGCGAGCGTCCGATGCCAAGGTAGTGCTTCAGCAGGTCCGGCGTTTCGTCGTCGAATTGCGCAATCGTACGCCATTCCACTTCCGTCTCGAGTGGCTGCACATAGGGGTCGTATACACGATTGACGATGATGCCGTCGGCGCTGGCGAGCAACGGCAAGCTTGATGCAAGCAAGGCCGCGGCGACCCGTCCCCATTGACGCAACGACTGACTGTCACCGGTCACGTTGATGTCCTTTCCTCCCGGACCCTCAGGCTGTTGCCGAGCAAAACTGCAATGGCCACGAGTACGAGACTGCCGGCATAGGCAAGGACCTCGAAAGCCGTTGGGGATGCTTCATAGCCGATCAACGCGTACAGAAGCTGGCCAAGCAGAGAGTCTTCGGAGATCAGGTTCGACGTGTCCCAGACGGACCCCTGCGCGGATACCACGTCGGCCTGGATCAGTGACTGCATCACCTGCAAGCACATGCTGGCGGCGACCAGGCCGAGCAGACAAAGCGACACCCGGAATGCGTGTGTGTCCCCGAGGGCCAGCAGCACGTAGTAGAACAGGATGCCGATGCTGAAACCGATACACGCTCCGGCAACTGCCCCGACAGCGACACTGGAAAAGAAATCGCTCACCTGGATAAAGCCCACGACGAAAACGAGTATTTCCGAGCCCTCCTGGGTGACGCCGAACGCAACGGCGACGGCCATCATTGCCGGCAGCAGGCGGGAAGGAGCCGGTGTCCGCGTGTGCTGCCAGGCAACGAGAAATACGGTCAGCAGCAGTGCCAGGAATACCCCGCTTTGCAGCGTCGCATTCACCAGTTCCTGCCCGACGCCGTCGAACAGCCCCGAGACAGTCTCAAGGTTGTTTGCGTACGCAATCGCCCCGGCGATACCGATGACGATCGCTATCGAGAGCCAGCGCAGGCTGAGTCCCATCCGTCGCGACATGGCCAGCAGGATGCTGACCATCAGGGCGGCTTCGAGAACCTCGCGCAGGACGATGACGACACTAGTCAGCAGCATCCGAATCCCCTTCGACAATTACCTTGCCGAGTGCGGTGTGCGGATTGAATTCGCCGAAGAACGGGTACTCGCCGGGAGGCAACGGGCCAATGAAGATAACGGCTTTCGACCCACCCATGATGACCTTCTCCCGGTTGAGCTCGAAACTTTCGAATTCCTCCGGCGTCGGGTCGCGATTGTAGACAATGAGTTTCACCTTGGTGCCTGCCGGTATGCGCACGACATCAGGTTGAAAAAGGTGATTCCGGATTTCGATTTCGACGACCGGAGTCGCTGCCGCGGCGGCGAGCGGGAGGCCCAACAGGCAGCTCGCGATTGCGGCGCAGCACAACACCCGGTATCTCGACAGCATCATTGGTCCAGTCCTTTCACGAACAGAGGGGAATCGATATCGTCAGGAAACGTCACGCTCACGAGCAGGCCGGGCCCGTTCGGGTTGTTCTCCAGCAGCAGGTTGGCGTGATGGAGGTCGGCAATATGCTTGACGATGGCAAGGCCGAGCCCGCAGCCGTCGACATCACTATCGTGACGATCGCCGCCGACACGGTAGAAGCGATCGAATACCCGGCTGATCTCGGTCAGCGGTATACCGGGACCTGAATCCTGCACGGCGAGCCAGATACCGAAGTCGGTGCGGCCGACGTGGACCCGAATCGATGCTCCCGGAGGAGAGTATTTGCTGGCGTTCAGTATCAGGTTACGCAGCAGGATCGTCAGCGATGCCTCGTCGCCAGTGATCATCTGCTCGGTACCTTCGAGGGATATTGTCTGGTCCTTTTCTTCAATCTCGGCATACAAATCGCCGATCACCGACTGGGCGAGTTCCTGCAGGTCGATAGACTGCATCGTCGCCTGGTAGTGCTCCGGCGTCATGCGGTACAGCATCATGATTTGTTCGATCAGGTGGCTCAGGCGGGCCAGGTCGCGATCAAGGACCTGTAAAGCCTCGACCTTCTCGGGAAATTCCCGGTGCAGGTTGTGAAGGTGCACCTTGATGGCGCTGATCGGTGTGCGGAGTTCATGAGCAGCGTCGGCGGAGAAGCGCCGCTCTCTGAGAACGGATTCGTTCAGGCGTCGCAGCAGGTCATTGATTGCCTCGACAACCGGCGCCAGTTCGACGGGTGGGTTGCTGGTTCGCAGCTGGCTCAGGTCATCGGCGCGCTTGTTGCGCAACTCGCTCGCGAGGCGCTTGACCAGGGACAGGCCATTGCCTACGACGATCCAGACAATGGCTGCGATGATCGGCAGACTCGCGACGATCGGCAGCACCGCACTGCTGATAATTTCGTCTGCGAGTTCGGTGCGAATGTCGATGCGCTCGGCAACCAGGATCCAGCGGCGCTGCGAGTCGTCAAAATGACTGAGCACACGCCAGCGAAAGCCGCCGAAATTCTCGTCCCGGTAGCCCTCTTCGAAAGCGGTGATCGGTGCCGTGCCGGTATTCTTGGAGTGCACGATGAGCCTGTTGCCTGCCCACACCTGGTATGCCAGCCTGTCCGAGACCTGTTCGGTCGCTCCCGTGGCAAACTGCCCTGTGACCTGCAACAGCACTGCCATGTCGGCAAGCTGTGCGTCCATGAGTTGCTGGGCCTCCTGCATGCTCGACCGGTAGCCATAGACGACTGCCACGAAATTGCCCAGCGCCACTGTCGATAACAGCGCCAGTACCAGGTAAAAACGAATCGACTTCACGACGACCCGATCGAGTAGCCTACACCGCGAATCGTCTTGATCAGGTCATTGCCGAGCTTCTTGCGCAAGTGGTGCACATGCACCTCGACTGCATTGCTTGCCACCTCTTCGCCCCAGGCGTACAGGCGATTCTCGAGTTGTTGCCGTGTCTGCACGCGGCCTTTGTTTTCCATCAGGCTCTTCAGCACCATGTACTCGCGTCGCGGCAGTTCGACCGCTACGCCATCGCGAAATACCTGCTGGCTGATGACATCCAGCGATACCGCCCCGGCGCTGATCAGGCTTTCCTGGCTTGTGCTCAGGCGGCGCTCGATGACTTTCAGGCGCGCAATCAATTCAGGAATTTCGAAGGGCTTTGGCAGGTAGTCGTCGGCGCCGCTGTCGAGGCCGGAGACGCGGGCATCGACACTGGATCTTGCCGTCAGGATCAGTACAGGGATCGACGATCGCCGCCGGATTGCCTGCAATACCTCGAGGCCGTCCATGTCGGGAAGGCCGAGGTCGAGCACGACGATGTCCGGCGGATCGACATCGACGACGTTCAGCGCATCCTTGCCCTCACTGACGTGATTCGTGACAAAGCCCTCGTTGCGGAGGGCTTTGCACAATCCACTGGCCAGCGAGTGATCGTCTTCAACGAGGAGGATCTGCATGCTGCGCTGTGGTCTCCATGTGTGTGGCCGTTACGACCCGGTCCGGCGCAGCTTCTCCCGGGTCAGGGCGAGCGCCGCAATGATCTCCTGCTGGCGCCCGGAATCGGCTAGCGGCCGGTCTGGCCGGGGCGGTGCGCTTTGCGCTTTCAGAAGGTACTTCTCGGCTTCTCCATATTCCTTTTTCTCGAGCAGGTAATCTGCGTAGAAATAGTTGGAATCGATGCCATCCGGATTCACTTCCAGAGCCTTCTGCAGCAATTGTACGGCCTTCTTGTCACTTCCAAAACCCATCGGCCACCCGGGCACCTTGTAATACAGAGTGCCAAGGCTTGTGTATGCCGAGCCGTTCAGCGCGCCCGGGTTCAGGCGCATTGCCTCTTCGAGGCTCTTGCGCGCCGCTTTGGCGGCAGACAGCGCGCCGAGGCCGCCTTTGGCGCCGGCGTAGGTGGACTGGATGATGCCGTCCCAGATCAGCACATCGGCCGACGACGGGTTGTCGGCGACAGCCTGTCCGGATCGTTCGATAAGCGCTTCGAACGCTTCGACCTGTTGGTCGCCGCTCAGCTGGTAGTTGGCGACCGCCCAGTCGCGTTGCAGCTCGGCGACTGCCTGGTCAGCGTCGGCGAGCGCAATCGTGGGCGCCAGGAAAAGGGTCCACAGCAGTGGAATCAGCTTCGGAAATTTCATGGTCAGTATCCTCATTCAGGTTTTGCTGCCCGCAAAGCGCCGGATGATCGGCAGCTGTTTGCGCAGGCTGTTGTCTACAAGGCCGGGGAAAACGGCGTTGATACGCACGAAAAGTTTCTCCGGCCAGCCAAGGTATTTGTCGGTTCCGGTGGTGGCGCGCAGGTCGCGCATGACCTCGTCTGCGACGAGGGCGGGGTCATCCATGGTGGTACCGAGTGCGTCGTTCATGGCAACGATCGTGTCGCTGTTGAGATCCGTACGCGTTGCACGCGGTGCGATATAGGACACGTGCACCGTGGAATCAGCGAGTTCCCGGCGCAGGGCCTCGGTGAAGCCGCGCAGGCCGAACTTCGTAGCGCAGTAAGTGCTGAAGCCCGGGTAGCCGATGCTGCCGAACGTCGAGCCGATATTGACGATGAGTGCCTCAGGCTGTTGCCTGAGTGTCGGCAACAGGTCCAGGCACAGAAGCATCGGGCTTATGAGGTTGACGTCGACGATCTTGCTCACCGATTCGGCCGACTGTTCTTCGAACAGCCCGAAGTCGTTGATACCTGCGCAGTTGATCACTAGCGCGACGTCGGTCGTGACACGGCACGCCTCGACGACCTTGCTGCGGCCACTGTCGCTGGTGAGGTCGGCTGACACGGCACGGTGGCCTTTCCCGGGCAACTGCCCGAGCAGGCTGGCGAGGCGCTCGGCATCTCTCGCGACAAGGATCAGTCGTGCGCCGGCAGCGCTGGTGCGGCGGGCGATTGCACGACCGATACCGCCTGTCGCGCCTGTCAGAACGATTGTCTTGTTCTTGATATCCATGGTCGTCTCAGGCAGCCATCGCGATGTCGTTGGTCAACGTACGGAAGATGTTGCCGTAGAGACGGTAGAACGCTTTGGCGCTGTGGATGATCTGCGCCTGGTCGGCGGGGTCATCGATGCGGTTCATCAGCGACTCGAAGAACGCGCAGTGCTCGATGTCGAGCGCACCATGTGAACGCAGGTAGCTGAACGCCTTCTCCGGAAGGTTCAAAGCATCGCGGATTGCGTCTGCGGCCTTGTCGGCGATAGCGACACTTGTGCCTTCCAGCACGTGCACCATGCCGAAGAAGCCGACCGGGTTACCACGCTGCACGGTGTCGTATGCATAGGCCACCATCATCTCGGTCGCAAAACTCGGGGCGGACTCGCGTGCCTGTTCCTTGTCGAAGCCACAGGCCGCAATGTCGTTCAGTATCCATTCCTGGTGGCCGAGCTCTTCCTCGATGTATTCCGCCACCGCTTCGCGAAGCCACTCTTTTTCCTGTGGCAGTCGTGCACCCGTCGCCATCAGCAATGGCACCGTATGCCTGACGTGGTGGAATGCCTGAGTCAGGAAAGCCACGTAGTCCTGCAAGGTGATGTCGCCGCGCAGCGAACGGTTGATTATGGGTGCGCCAAGCAAGTAATCGCGCTCTTCCCTGGTCGCGCCGTTCAGTCTGTCCATGAATGTCATTGGTTACTTGCCTCCGGTTGATGGGCATAGAGTTTTTCGATTGCCGAGCGATAGTGCTGCTCGAGCTCTTGTCTGCGTGGCCTGCCGTTTGCGGTCATGAGGCCGTTGTCGGGTGTCATCGGTTCAGGGAGGCGCTGCCAGTCGAGTACGCGTGCGTAGTCGGGCAGCCGCCGGTTCACGGTCATCACCCAGGCGGCGATGTCGTGATCGCTCGCCGCGCTGTCGCGGGGCAAAAGAAGGGCGACGCACCAGGGCCGTGCGTCGCCGATTACAACTGCCTGTCGCAGCAGCGGCCCATGGAGCAGTTCGGCCTCTACCCATTCAGGCGACAGGTTGCGACCGAAGCTCGTGATGATCTGGTTCTTGATGCGGCCATCGATATGCAGGAAACCGTCTTCGTCAAAGCGGCCGATATCGCCAGTGCGCACATATGTGGCGCCCCAGGACGCCGGTTGGCCAACATATCCGAGAAATGTATTTCCTTCGATGACGACTTCACCGTCGTCGATGTGCACATCAACATGTGGCAGCGGCCAGCCGGCCGCACCCACCCGGTCAGCGCCAGGGCCGTTGAGTGTTACGACAGAGCCGCACTCCGACAATCCATAGCCTTCATATACGGGCAGGCCAGCTTTCCTGGCGCGCCGCAGGGTTTCGGCCGAGACTTTGCCACCACCAACCGCGACGAAGCGTAAGGACGAGGGGGGGCGCCAGTTACGCTCCGCCGCGCTGGCGAGGGAGTCGAGGATTTCGGGGACGGTAATCAGGCTGTCCGGGGCAAAGCTGCTGATGCAATGCAGCAGCTTGTGAATATCGAGTTGCGACGACCCGTGCAGGCCGACGTCGTTCAGCGGTGGGACAACGACACTGCCGCCACTCAGCAGCGGCACGTACACACCTGCGATGTTTTCCAGCAATGTGCTCAGCGGTAGCACGCACAGATGAACAGGCGACGCAATGTCGATCGTTTCGGCAATGCTCACGGCCACAGATAACTGTTGCTGTGCTGACAGGCATACTCCCTTTGGCTCGCCGGTCGTGCCCGAAGTAAATGTGATCTTTTGTGTGCCTTGGGGAATTTCCGGCGGCGCACTGGCCGGTAGCGCATAGCGCTTGGCCATAGTCAGCGGCGAGCTGCCAGCTGCGACCAGTGGTGTGGCCCCGGCCAGGGCGGCCGCGGCAGGCTGGTCAGTAATCAATGTGTCCGCTCCGCTGCTGGCCAGCGTGTGACGGATTTGCTCGCCGGAGAAAAACAGCGGCACTGGCACGAGTCGGATTTCGGCGAGCTGGCAGGCGAGGTCGGCGAAGACCCAGTCAGGACCGTTATCGGCGAGCAGCGCAACGCATCGTGTACCGGCTTCACTGAGCTGGCCGGCAAGCTTGTGTGCGCCCTGCAGCAGCTCGCCCCGTTCGATCGCAGTCGGACCGGAGAACAGGACGATGTCGCTGTCAGTGCCTGCACGTGAAATCTGGTCGAACAAGGTCATGATGCTAGCCAGCCGATCTCAAGGTCGCGGCAATCTGGTGGATGGGCGCACCGAGCGCCTGGCGCAGTGCAAACGTTGCCCGGCTCTTCGAGGCCTGGCGCACAGCCGTTTGTACGTCGCCGACTATGACCCGTGGGCGATTGCTGTAATACGAGCCCCAGTTGTCCTTGTCGTCGCCGAGCAGGTCCGGGTCGGCCGTGCAAATCGTCCGGACCGGGAACTGCAGCTTGCCCAGCATTGCCAGCACCTGCGGGGTCGCTGTGCAGACGACCCAGCGCATGCCGGCTGCGCGCAGGATTGCAGGCAGCAGCGCAAATAACAGTGTCGCTGAACCCTGCACAAGCGATGCGAGGTTGCCGATCTCGACGATCTGTGCCCTGTCGACCGGAGTTCGAAATTCGCGGCTGACCGCTTGCTCGATCGGCACGTCCAGGTACTGCTCCGATGCCGACAGGCGCAGCAGGTATGGCAGGAAGTGATCGATTTTTGCGCCGTAACGATTTGCAAAGGTCGCGGCGATACGGTTCTCGATGTCGCCGCGGATCGAGGCGTCGGCATCGGGTCCGAGCAGCTCGAGCGCTGGCAGCCCCGGTTCGTGAGCAGCGTACGTGCCCGGGGCTGCCAACGCCGGCAGCACGGAAGTTGTATTGTTGGCGTCGAATGAAGTCACTGTTATTGCCATCCTTGCGGTAATCAGTGACTGTGATGCTAGGGATCGATTCTTAAGAAAACCTTAGCGAGCGAACTCAGTTGGGGTCAGAGCCCTGGGGCTCTGACCCCAACTTAATTGTTCAATGCGGCGAGCTGATCGGCCTGGTACTCGTTGATCAGCGGCTGAATGACCTGGTCCATGCCGCCTTCGAGAATTTCGTCGAGCTTGTACAAGGTCAGGTTGATGCGATGGTCCGTAACGCGTCCCTGCGGGAAGTTGTAGGTGCGAATGCGTTCCGAACGATCGCCCGAGCCAACGAGCAGTTTGCGCGTTTCGGCCTGTTCGGTTTGTTGCTCTGCGATCCTGGCGTCAAGCAGCCGCGCCTGCAGCAACGACATGGCGCGAGCCTTGTTCTTGTGCTGTGAACGTTCGTCCTGGCATTCGACGACAATGCCGCTGGGCAGGTGAGTCAGGCGCACCGCCGAATCGGTCTTGTTGACGTGCTGACCGCCAGCGCCGGACGCCCGGTAGGTGTCCACGCGCAGGTCAGCCGGATTGATTTCTTCCGCCTCGACCTCGTCGGGTTCGGGAATGACCGCGACCGTGCAGGCCGAGGTGTGAATACGACCCTGTGATTCGGTTGCAGGCACGCGGTGCACCCGGTGCGCACCGGATTCGAATTTCAGCCGGGCGTAAGTGCTTGTGCCGGTCACGCGGCTGATGATTTCCTTGTAACCGCCGTGCTCGCCTTCACGCGCGCTCAGTATCTCGATGTTCCAGCCCATCGTTTCCGCGTACTTCGAGTACATGCGGAACAGGTCGCCGGCGAAGATCGCGGCCTCGTCGCCGCCAGTGCCGGCGCGGATCTCGAGAAAAACATTGGCGTCATCGTACGGGTCCGGCGGAATCAGCGACTTCTGCAGGTCGAGCAGCAGCGTCTCGCGGCGCTCGCTCAGGCCCTGCAGTTCCTCCTGGCCCATCTCACGCACTTCCGCGTCATCATCGTTGGCCATTTCCTCGGCCGCCGCGATGTCCTCGTCAAGCGCTTCAAACTCTGCAAACAGCTTTACGATTGGCTCGACGCGTGAATATTCTTTCGACAGGTTGCGGAACTGGTCCTGGTCCCCGATGACGTCCGGGTCGGCAAGCAGTCCGGATATCTCCTCGAAACGGTCGCGAACGGACTCGAGCTTGAAACGAATGGATTCCTTCACACCCCCGGCCTTCAGTCCTTGTCGATGCCGAACAGGTTGCGCGTGGCGTCGATCATGTCGACGTCCTCGTTTTCCGCCGCCTCGCGCAAGCGTACGCTCGGGTTGTGGAGAATCTTCTTCATTAATGACGCCGTTGCGTACTCGATAACCTCGCGGCTGTCGACGCCTTTGTCGAGGCGGCGAATCGCATCCCGCATAACGCCGTCACGAATCGTTTCTCCCTGTTCGCGCAGTGCCACGATCAACGGCGACACCTGCTTCGCCCGCTGGATGGTCAGGTAGCGGCGAATCTCGTCATCGAGGATGCGGTTGGCATCGACGGCGGCTGCTTCGCGGCTGCTCTGGCCGTCCTGGATGACCTTTTGCAGGTCGTCGATCGTGTAAAGGTATACGTCACCGATGTCGACAACGTCAGGAGCAATGTCGCGCGGCACCGCGATGTCGACGGCGAACACAGGTTTGCGTTTGCGCGCCTTCATTGCCGACTGGAACTGCTCCTTCGAAATGATCGGTTCGGGAGCAGCGGTCGATGTTATAAGAATGTCGGCCTCGGGGAGCGTGCCTTCGAGTTCCGACAACGGCACGGCATAGCCGCCGAACTTGCTGGCCAGGTTGCGAGCGCGCTCGACGTCGCGGTTGGCGACGAACAGGCGGCCGATGCCTTTACCCTCCAGGTGCTTGGCGACGAGTTCGATGGTCACGCCGGCGCCGACGAGCAATGCCGTATGCTTCTCGAAGTTCGCAAAGAACTGCTGCGCGAGCCGCACGGCCGCCGAAGCGACCGATACCGGGTTGGCGCCGATTTCGGTGTCGGTGCGGACTTTCTTTGCCACCGAAAACGTATGCTGGAACAGGCGGCTGAGCTGCGGCCCGACCGTGCCGGAGTCCTGGGCAGCGCGTACCGCGTCTTTGAGCTGGCCGAGAATTTGTGTCTCGCCCAGCACCATCGAGTCGAGGCCACAGGCAACGCGGAAGATGTGCCGCAGGGCCTCGTCTTCGTCCTTGGTGAAAAGGGAGTTGGCGAATCCCGGGTCCAGATGGCGCTCGTCGCGCAACCAGTTCTGCAGGTTATCGCGTCCGCCGTCAGACGTTATGACATAAAACTCGGTGCGGTTGCAGGTCGACAGCAGGACGGCTTCGTCGACTCCATGCACTTCTTTCAGGCGAGCGACAGCGCGGCCGACCTCGTCACCCGCGAAGACTACTTGCTCGCGAATTTCTACAGGTGCCGTGTTATGGTTCAGCCCGAGTATTTGCAGCCGCATAGCCGACAATTGTAAGCGAACTGACGACTCAGTTCCTTGTCTGTGTTAGCTGGACAACGTAATAATGCTCGGCAATCTTGATGATCCAGACAGGTGTAATGCACTCAGCCATTCGATTCCCTGCGGTTTTGCTGCTCGCGGCCGTGTTCCTGGTCGTGGCCGGCGCGCCGTCACTGGCGGACGACAAGTCGGCCTCCGATTATGTGCTGGCGGCAGAGGTGGCGCTGCATAACCGCGACTATCTGACTGCCGTCACCGAGTACAGGAAAGCTGCCGACATCAGCGAGCGGGTCGAAATTGCCCGCCAGGCGACGCGGCTCGCGTTTGACTATGGCTTCGACAAGCAGGCTGTCAAAGCTGCCGGGCGCTGGGTCGAGCTGGACCCCGACAGCGACGAAGCACTGGTCCACCTGGCGCAACTGCAGCTGCGCCTGGGCGACGTGCGCTCCGCGCGCCGCAGTTTTGCGAAGCTGATCGAGCGTGGCGAGCAACCGCCTCCCGAGCGCCTGTACACATTAATGAGTTTCATCTCGCAGGAGGATCCTGAAGACGCGGACGAACTCATGCGCGCGCTGGCCAAACCGTACAGGGATTCTGCGCTGGCGCTGTATGCGGCTGCGGCTGTCGCACTGCAGGCTGACGAGTTCGAGTACGCGATGGAGACTGCGCAGCAAGCGATCGAGCTCGATCCGGACTGGCTCAAGCCCAAGCTGCTCTATGGACGAGCTTTGCTCGTCTCGGGCGATGTCGACGAGGCCATCGACTACACGGCGCGCCTGATTGGCGATGACCCGGACCCGGATCCCGATGCGCGCATGGAACTGGCGCTGATGTACTTGGCTGCGGGCGAGCAGGACTACGCCCTGAGCCAGGTCAACCAGGTCTTGCTCGAGCGATCGAACCGCACCGATGCGCTGCGCATGATGGCCATCATCAATTTCCGCCGGAGCAACCTCGATGCGGCCTGGGACGATTTCGAGGATCTGCTGGCGAGCGGTGATTACACGACTGATGCACTGTTCTACCTTGGCCGGATCGCGGACATCCGCGGCGAGCAGGATCGCGCCATCCGCCTTTATTCTCAGGTACAGAGTGGCAGCAACGCGATCCCGTCGCAGCGGCGTGCGGCATTGCTCATAGCGTTCGAGAGAGACGACCTCGAGGGAGCGCTTGCGCAGCTCGAGTCGTTCGCGAAGGATCGGCCGCAGTTTGCCGTCGATACGATGATGATCGAGGCGGGTCTGCTCGGCGCTTTCGATCGCCACGACGAGGCGATTGCGCTGTTTGACGAGGTCGTGAGGTTTCGCCCCGACGACGAATCGGCAGCTTTGAGCCGCGCACAGATGCTGCTGGATATCGGTCGGCTCGACGATGCTGTCGCGGCCTATCGTGCGGCGGCGAAGCGCTGGCCCGACAGTTCGATGTCACTGAATGCGCTCGGCTACACGCTGGCGGACCGGACCGAAAACTACGAGGAAGCCGAAAAGCTGATTCGCAAGGCGCTCAAGTACGATCCCGAGAGCCCGGCGATCATCGACAGCCTGGGCTGGGTGCTGCACAAGCGCGGCAAACACGAGGAAGCGTTGCATCACCTCGAAAAGGCCTATGCCGAGTTCCCGGATTCCGAAGTTGCCGCACACATCGTCGAGGTGCTGGCAGTGCTCGACCGCAGGGACGAGGCCCTCGAGTTTCTCGTGAACGCCGAGGAACAGGATCCTGACAGCGAACTTCTGCAAGGCGTCCGTGAGAGACTCTTCCCGGAAACGCCGTAGCGCGACATTGCGCTGCTGCATCGCAGCCCTGGCAGCTGCGTTGATCGCCGGCTGTGCGACAACACCCGAGAGCGCACCGCTCCCCGAAATTCGTGACTGGAACACCCGCAAAGGCGTGCTCGAGGGCCTCGACCAGTGGGAGTTCAGCGGCCGCATCGCGGTCAAGACCGCCGACGATGGCTTCAACGGCAAGTTGCGCTGGGCGCAGGAACAGGAATCGTTCGAAGTGAACGCCAGCGGCCCACTCAATGCCGGCGCCGTGCGTATCGAGAGCGATGGCTACTCGGTCATCCTGACGGACAAGGACGGCGTCCGCACCGAGCTCGAGGATGCCGAGCTCGAGTTTCGCTATCGCTACGGCTGGACGATTCCCGTGCGCAGCCTGCGCTACTGGGCGCTCGGCATTCCGGACCCGTCAGGGCCCGCGGACACGGTGATCAACGAGCTTGGACAGCTCACGAGCCTGAGGCAGCGCGACTGGTCCGTGACCTACTCGCGGTACGCGGAAGGGGGCGGCCAATTGATGCCAAAAGTGTTCACGGCAGAGAATGCGGACACCCGTGTCCGTCTCGTGATCGATTACTGGATTTTCTTCGACTAGCCCCGCACAATTGCGCCGCATAAGAACGGTATTGGGGCGTAGCCAAGTGGTAAGGCATCGGGTTTTGATCCCGTGTATCGCAGGTTCGAATCCTGCCGCCCCAGCCATCTGAACTAAGGGGAATTCAGTGGATCCGGTTACTACGGCAGTATTTTCGGGCAACGCACACCCGAAACTGGCCCAGGCTATTACGCGCTATCTGCACGTCCCACTCACTCGCGCTCTCGTCAGCCGCTTTTCCGACGGCGAAATCAACGTCGAAATTCTCGAGAATATTCGCGGCAAACAGGCTTTCATCATTCAGCCGACCTGTCCCCCAACGTCCGAGAACCTCATGGAGCTACTGGTCATGGTGGATGCCGTGAAGCGGGCGTCGTCGGCGAGAATCACGGCGGTCATTCCTTACTTCGGCTTCGCGCGCCAGGATCGCCGGCCACGCTCGGCCCGTGTGCCGATTACCGCGAAGCTCGCGGCGAAACTGATCGAGACGGCGGGCGTCGACCGCGTGTTGACGGTCGACCTGCATGCTGACCAGATCCAGGGCTTTTTCGATATTCCTGTCGACAACGTGTACGCGTCCCCGATCCTGCTGGGCGACGTCTGGAAGCAGAAATTCGAAGACATGGTCGTTGTGTCGCCCGACGTCGGCGGTGTCGTTCGTGCGCGCGCCCTCGCCAAGCGCCTCGGCGACGCCAATCTCGTCATCATCGACAAGCGCCGCGAGAAAGCCAACCAGTCGGAAGTCATGAACATCATCGGTGAGTGCGAGGGCATGAACTGCATCATGATGGATGACATGGTCGACACCGCCGGCACGCTTTGCCATGCGGCCAAGGCGCTCAAGGATCATGGCGCGGCCAGCGTGCATGCCTATATCACGCACCCGGTGTTGTCCGGGCCGGCCGTCGAGCGTATCCGCGAATCGGCGCTGGATTCGGTCGTCGTGACCGACACGATCCCGCTCACCGACGAGGCCAAGGCCTGCGCGAATATCCGCCAGCTATCCACGGCCGAACTCCTGGGCGAAACAATGCGCCGCATCGCCGACGAGGAATCTGTGAGCTCCCTGTACCTCGATTAGCAATCGGGGTCAGAGCCCTTTTCTTGAAAAGGGCTCTGACCCCAGTTATCATTCGCCGCCCTCATCGAATCGGTCGAAGTTTCAGGTGGGGTTTCGTTCGGAATAATCCTAACGAAAACAATCAGATAACGGAGTTCAGTCATGGCTGAAGAATTCGATCTGATTGCGGAAATCCGTGAGGACTCAGGGAAAGGTTCGAGCCGCCGCCTGCGTCGTGAAGGGAAAGTTCCCGCAATCATCTATGGTGCCGGCCGTCCGCCGCGCGCCCTGACATTTGACCATAATCGCGTCATCCAGGAGCTCGAGAACGAGTCGTTCTATTCGTCCATCCTGAACATCAAGGTTGGTGACAAGAGCCAGGCCGCGATCGTCAAGGATATCCAGCGTCACCCGGCGAAGCCGTTCATCATGCACATGGACTTCCAGCGCATCCTCGAGGACCAGGAAATCCGCATGAACGTGCCGATCCACCTCGTTGGCGCCGACGTTGCTATTGGCGTGAAGCAGAGTGGCGGTACGGTTTCGCAGATGCGTAACGAAGTTGAAGTCGTGTGCCTGCCGAAACACCTGCCCGAGTATCTCGAACTCGATATTTCCGAGCTCGAACTCGACGGCCTGATGTACCTGTCCGACATTCCGCTTCCCGAAGGCGTGGCGGTTCCTGAAATCGCACACGAGGATGAAGCGGGCCAGGCACAGCCGGTCGTCTCTATCCACGTCATCAAGGAAGAGGTCATCGAGGAAGAGGTCGAGGAAGTCGCAGAGGGCGAAGTTCCTGTTGTCGCCGAGGGCGAGGAACCCGCGGAGGGCGAGGCTCCGGCCGAAGGCGCTGGCGACGACGACAAGACCGAAGAGTAGCTTGCCTCTACAGGCAGTCGGATGACGCAGCTAAGCATCATCGCTGGCCTCGGCAATCCTGAGGAAAAGTACGAACGAACCCTGCACAACGCAGGGTTCTGGTTCGTCGATGCCGTCGCGCGCAAGTATGGCGGCAGCTTCCGCTACGAGAAAAAGTTCGACGCCGACATCTGCAAGGTCAGCATTGCCGGTGAGGACGTCTGGCTCGTCAAACCGCAAAGCTGGATGAACTGCAGCGGTGCTCCCCTGCGTGGCGTGCTCGATTACTACCGCCTGAACCCGAAGCACATGCTCGTGGCACACGACGAGATCGACCTGCCCCCGGGTACTGTCAGGCTCAAGCAGGGTGGCGGCCACGGTGGCCACAACGGCATCCGCGACGTTATGCAGCATTGTGGCAAGGACTTCATGCGCCTCAGGATCGGCGTTGGTCACCCGGGCGAGAAGGACAAGGTTACCGGCTATGTGCTCAAGCGAGCGTCATCTGATGTCGAGTCCATGGTCGAGAAAAATATTGACGATGCGCTGGCCGTTACCCCGATGATCATCGAGGATGGTCTTAATGCCGCGATGAAAAAGTTGCACACCAAACCGCAGCCTGAGGAAGAATAGTTGGCGATCAAATGTGGAATCGTCGGCTTGCCGAATGTCGGCAAATCGACACTGTTCAATGCGCTGACCGCAGCCGAGATCCCGGCCGAGAATTACCCGTTCTGCACGATCGACCCGAACGTCGGTGTCGTACCGGTGCCGGACCCGCGGCTTGGTGTGCTGACCGACATCGTGCATCCGGAGAAGACCGTCCCAACGACAATGGAATTCGTGGACATTGCCGGGCTTGTTGCGGGCGCATCAAAGGGCGAGGGTCTTGGCAACAAGTTCCTGGCCAACATCCGTGAAACGCATGCGATCGCCCATGTCGTGCGTTGTTTCGAGAATGACGACGTTACTCACGTCTCGGGCAAGATCAGCCCTGTCGATGACATCGAGACGATCAACACCGAACTCGCGCTGGCCGATCTCGAGTCGGTGGAGAAACAGCTGCTCAAGGCCGAGAAGAACGCGAAGACGAACAAAAAGGAAGACCTGTTCCTTCGTGACACGATCAGGAAGGTCAAGGCGCACCTCGACGAAGGCAATCCGGTACGCACGCTGGCGCTGAACGAGCCGGAGCAGGGTATCGTCAGGGAGCTGCACCTGATTACGGGCAAGCCCGTCATGTACGTGGCCAATGTCGACGAGAGCGGCTTCGAGAACAACCCGCACCTCGAAGCGGTGCGCGAGTATGCCGAGGCAGAGGGCGCCGAAGTCGTGGCAATCTGCGCCGCAATCGAGGCCGAGATTGCCGTGCTCGACGACGAGGACAAGCAGGTTTTCCTCGACGACCTCGGATTCGATGAACCAGGCCTCAACCGCGTTATTCGTGGCGGCTACCGGCTGCTCGGCCTGCAGACCTTCTTCACGGCCGGACCGAAGGAGGTCAGGGCCTGGACAACGCACATCGGCGCCACGGCGCCACAGGCCGCCGGCGAAATCCACACGGACTTCGAAAAAGGATTTATTCGCGCCGAAACGATCAGCTATGACGACTATGTCGCCCGCAACGGCGAGCATGGTGCCAGGGAAGCAGGGCGGATGCGCCTCGAGGGCAAGGAATACATCGTCCAGGAAGGCGACGTCATGCACTTCCGCTTCAACGTTTAGGACTTTCGGGGTCAGAGCCCCAGGGCTCTGACCCCCTTGAGTTCACGCATGCACGCAATCGCGCCCGCCGGATTTGGCCGCGTACATCATGCGGTCCGCTCGGTCGATGAGGCTCTCGGCGTTATCGGCGCCGGTGGCCTCGGCAATACCCATGCTGATCGTAATGCTGACCGTGTGATCGCCTGCGTGCACAGGGTCTTTTGCCACGGCTTGACGCATTCGCTCCGCCAGCCTGCAGGCTTGTTGCAACGACGTATTTTCCAGGACGATCAGGAATTCCTCGCCGCCGTAACGGCCAATGATGTCACCTTCGCGGGCACAGCCCGCGAGGCGTCGCGCCGCGATTCGCAGCGTTTCGTCGCCGGACAGGTGCCCGTGATTGTCGTTGACCAACTTGAAGTGATCGAGGTCTGCCATGATCGCGCACAGGGCATGGCCATCGCATTGCGCTCGCCTCAGGCGCCGGCCGAGCTCGCTGATGGCACTTCGGCGACTGTGGACTCCGGTTAGCGAATCGGTCATCAGCAACGCCTCGGCATTCGCGAGCTTGTCGCCGTGAAAGGTTTCGATGGCCAGTGACATGTCGAGTGCGGTGATCTTGAGGATGAACTGGATCATCTCCTGCCAGGCATCGGGATTACTGCGGATCGAATCCGGGATTGCGTCGATCAGCAGGCTCTGCAACAGGCGATAGGCGCACTGGTAGCGGCCCAGGGGTACGTCGACGAGGTTGTGCACGGCACCAATATGTAGCCGCCTTTCGAAGTACGCCGCATTGCAGCAGTCCCTGCCGAGACTGAGCAGGTAGCTTTTTAGCAATGCCTTGAGACGCTCCGGGTGCGAGTGCTCCGCAACGATGTCCGTAAACCCGGGATCTTCGGAAAGTGTTGCCACGAGCGTGTCGACGATGGCGTCGGCGTTGGGACCGATGACAAGGTCCTGCAGCGGGCCGGAATGGACACTGCATATGCCGCTGCCGAGCCCGGTCAGCGCCAGGCGCTTCGCGATCGCATCTGCATCAAACCCAAGTCGCTCGCAGAGTGACATAAGTTCAGGGCGCCCCCCTTAGCCACTGACCCTTCATCTTAGCCCTGCCGGGCCCGCAGGATAATAGGTACAACTACCCAACTTGGCCTGCTGATACCTTGACACTGGCAGGGCGGGCTAGGAGAATTCGCTGCCCCGCTGTACCCAGCGGGCACCGAACACAAGGTGATGTAGCTCAGATGGTTAGAGCTGTGGTCTCTCACATAAGGCGTCATACACGACTCGAAAGGGGGATGAGATCAATGAGAATCACTATTGTCGCGCTGTCAGCGCTCTCATGGATGTTTTTCAACACAGGCGCATTCGCGCAAGCCAGTTGTGATACCGGTACGCCGGCGGAGAACATGCCGGAGGAATTTTCCCAGTTCGCTTTCATTATTGGCGACTTCGACATCAACTACCGGCGTATGACCGAACATGGCTGGAGCGAACCGCTGGGGCATGCACGCTGGAACGGGCGTTATGCGCTGGATGGGCGTGCGATCATGGATTGGTGGTACGAAGAAGGTGAGGACGGCGCGGCACTACACGGCGAATTTTGAAGTCCGCGAATTGCGTCAGCGTGTTCTCGAAGAGGACGGACGCCTGCATCTGTGGCAGGTCTATCCCGCAGCGAAAGAGCGCAACGTCTATTTCGAGACCTATGACGATGGGCGATGGGCGCGCATCGATCAACGCCAGGACCCCGAAACCGGCGAGTGGTCACCGGCAATCATGCTTGAAGCGATTCCCGCCGAGTGTGAACCGAGGTTTTAGGACATTTATCTTGTTATGAGTTCATGCATGTAGCTCGACCAGGTCCCCGTCAGACACGACGTGGTCCGGCCCGACCTGCTGCCCGTCGAACACCTCGCTGCCCCACATGCGGGCAAACTTCAGGTCTTCGGCAATGTCCTTGTGCACGAGCGCGGCGACGTCGCTCACGGTGCCGCCGCGCCGTACCGTGAACGGTTTGTCGGCTTCCGCTTTCTTGCCGGGCGTCTTCGTGTATACGCGGACGATTTCTAACGCCTTGAACAGGAATGCGCCGATTTCGTCGAGTCCGTCACCGGTCTCGGCAGACACGGTCAGTGCCGGGTAGCGTAGCCCGAGCAACTCCTCGAGTACTTTCACTTCGCCCGGGTCGGGATCGAGATCGCTCTTGTTTGCGATGAGGACCGTGGGGAGCCTGAGACTGAATACGTCGTCGGTTTCAACTGCTTGCTGAGAACCCGATTCCAGTCCCGGCCAGTCTGGTGCAAGGAAGATTTTCTTCTCGGCGAGCCGCTCGAGAATGACGGGCACCTGTTCGAGACATTCGGGGTCGTTGAGGTCGATGACGAGCATCGCCGCATCGGCCGGTTGCAGAGCATTGACGATCCACGTCTCCATGAAGTCTTCCGAGATTGGCGGCAGGTCGACGAGCTGGATGTGAATGTCCTCGTACGGAATCATTCCCGGTATGGGAAGGTGCGTCGTGTAGGGGTAAGGTCCGACGTCACTCGTCGATCCGGTCAGCTTGACGTGCAGGCTCGACTTGCCCGCATTGGGTGGCCCGATCAACGCGACCTGCGCGGCGCCCTCGGGCCGGATGACGTATGACGGCCCGCTGCGCTTGCCCCCTTTCTTTGGCCCGGCGAGCTCCTCGGTCAGCTGCTTGATGCGGGTCTTGATGTCCGCCTGCAGGTGCTCGGTGCCCTTGTGCTTCGGAATCGTC
This sequence comes from Woeseiaceae bacterium, assembly GCA_037386905.1. Lineage (GTDB taxonomy): Bacteria > Pseudomonadota > Gammaproteobacteria > Steroidobacterales > Woeseiaceae > UBA1847. Next base: position 8,650 of record JARRLQ010000065.1, on the reverse strand, counting down.
CTGGCCATCTCCTTGAGACATTCCAGTCGTTCCTTCGGCTCGCGCGCGGCGCGGTAGGCTTCTTCGGCTTTCTTGTATTCGGGCGTGACGTTAGTGGGCATGGCCCTGATTTTACTGCTGTGCGATGTCGGCCGCTGCCTCGGCGAGCCGGGTAATCCTGTCGAAGTCGCCTGACGCGATGGCGTCGGCGGGCGTAAGCCAGCTGCCGCCGCACGCGACGACGGCAGGAATGGACAGGTAGTCCGCCAGGTTGTCGGCGTTAATGCCGCCCGTCGGCATGAACTTCATATTGCGGAACACGCTGGCCATTGCTTTGATCGCTGGTACGCCCCCTGCGACCGATGCTGGAAAGAATTTCACAGTGTCGAGCCCGAGATTCAGAGCCGTCTGGATGTCGGTCGGGGTGTACGTGCCTGGATAGACAGGTATCCCCGCCTCCTGGCAGGTGACGACGACACCCTTGTCGATGCCCGGTGAAACAACGAATTTGGCGCCGCAATCGATTGCCACCTGCGCCTGCTCAGCGGTCAGGACAGTGCCCGCTCCTGCAACCACGTCGGGTAGTTCATCGGCAATCGCGCGCAGGCCCTCTGTCGCCCGATCCGTCCTGAATAGGACCTCCACCACGTTCAACCCGCCTGCAGCAAGCGCTCGCGCAATATTTATCGCAGTCTCCGGCTCGTCCGCCTGCACGAGGGGAACGATCGAGACAGATTCGAGTGCTTCGCCGGTGCTCATGATGGTTGTGATCTCAGTTAGATGGTCGAGAGATTCTACACGCGTCAGAACTCGTAGCCGAACAGTTCTATCTCGTTGCGAAAGCGCTCGGCAACGAGGTCCCTCAGCGCATCGTCGTAATACTCGGAGTAGTGCCGCTTCTCCTTGCGAATCTGGCTTTTTGCGCGGGGCAGGGCGTCGACTTTGCCAAGACCCAGGTGCTCACACACCGATGAAAAGTCGTCCATCAGTGTCTCGAACTGGATGACCTTGTCGACGCATAACGCGCCGTCGATCGTGTAGAAGTGAAAATCACTCGGGCACGTATACACGTTATTGGGCTGCGCGATCGCCTTGCGGCAGAAGCTGCCGAAATCGTCGTCGATGTTGTACTGGAACCTGCGCCACCAGTACATCGACACCATCTTGTCCCACGGTTTGCGCTCGACCGAGAACTTGTAATAGCTGTTCCAGACGTCCTCGCCGACCTGGGCGCGAATCATGCTGGCCGGCGCATGGTTCCGATAACCTTCATTATTGCGTGGCCGGTGCGTGACGGTCTCGCTGTCCTGGTAGGCGGGAGAGACAGGAGTAACGACGTCCTGCTCTCCGCACAGCGGCTCCAGGAACACCTCGAGGCTCGTCCCTGCGGTCTTGCGTGTCTTGACGAAGATGAACTTGTGTTCGTGAGAAACAATCACGGCATGACGATGACTTTGGGGTTCAGGGTCATGCGTGCGGTCTCTTTCGAAGTACCGAACGTGAAGTCCAGACCGTGAAAGCGCCAGGCCGGGCACAGCAGCACGCGGTTGAACTTCATTTCCGCCTGGCCGATCAGTTCCCACTTGCCCGGGTCGCGATAGTCGGGAGCATAAAACGAGTGGCCGCGCTTGTTGTGAATATCGCCTGTCGGTATGTGGCGGTACATGTTGGTGCCGCCCTGGCACTGCTCCGGCAGGTTGAGGTAGACGACCACGGTCCAGTTGAACATGCACATGTTGTTGCCGCCGTCGACGTGACAGATGTTGCGCTTGGGCACGTTCTCGAACGTCAGTGCGCACTTGCTGCGCGGGTGAAACTCGACCGGCTTGCCGAAATGATCGGACAGCTTGCGGTCGAGTTCCTCGACGAGGTTGTCCGGAATCGGGCCGTTGTAACTGATGACGCCAACCTCGGGGTTGGGCGGCGCATCGAATTCGAGGTCGAGAATTTGCTGCCGCGCCGCCAACGGATCGTCGAGGAAGTCGTCGAGAATGACGAAGTCCAGATCCGTGTGCGCATGCTGCCCCAGCCCGGGCGGCTGGTAGTTCAGATTTCTGTTTTCCCAGTAAGCCATTTACACTCCGCTCCCTGCGGCATCATATAGGGATTCTACTCAAGTGAACCAGCGAATAGTGATACTCGGCGGCGGTACGGCGGGCTGGATGACTGCCAATGCGCTCGCCGACGCCTGGGGCGAGAAAGGAGCGCAGATTTCCCTGATCGAGTCTCCCGATATCGGTACTGTCGGCGTGGGCGAGGGCTCGACGCCGCGTATGAAAATCTTCTTTGACGATCTGGGCATCGAGGAATCGGAATGGATGCCGAGGTGCAATGCAACCTACAAGAACGGCATCTCATTCGTGAACTGGTCGTCGCGTCCCGGCTTTGAACGCTACTTTCACCCGTTCGCCTCGGAAATCGACCGCCACACGAAGACGGCGTTTTACCTCAATACCTACGCCCGGCGCCTCGGTGTCGATGTGTACGCTCACCCTGATCGTTTCTTCCTGTCGGCGAAACTGTCGGCCGACAGGCAGGGGCCGAAGCCCGAGGAAAACTTTCCATTCAATGTCGAGTATGGCTACCACTTCGATGCGGGTCTTGTCGGTGAATTCCTCAGGGACAAGGCGACTGAGCGAGGCGTAACGCACATATCCGCGCGGGTCGTTGACGTCAATTTGTCACCCGCGGGAAATATTTCATCGCTGCAGACGAGTGACGACGAGACCATCGAAGGTGACCTGTTCGTCGATTGCTCGGGATTCGGCGGCACGTTGATACAGAAAGTTCTCGAGGTGCCATTCCGCTCCTACGCAGAAAACCTGTTCAACGACTCGGCCGTCGTACTGCCGACCGAGCAGCAGGAAGCTATCGGCTCGCAGACCGTGTCGACGGCATTGAAGTATGGCTGGACGTGGGAGATTCCGCTGACCAATCGCATCGGCAACGGCTATGTTTACTCGTCGTCATTCTGTTCCGGGGACGATGCCGAACAGGAACTCAGGGAGCACCTCGGCCTGCTCGATAGCGATGTTGAAGCCCGGCACCTGAAAATGAAGGTCGGGCGCGTCGAGCGCCACTGGGAAAAGAACTGCCTGGCGGTGGGTTTGTCGCAGGGATTCATCGAGCCGCTCGAGGCGACCGCACTGAACCTCGTCTGTAACACGGTCTACGACTTCATCGAGACCGTGGACAAGGGTGGCATCGGTGGCGCAGGGCGCGATGAGTTCAATGCGCGCGTGAATGACAGCTTTGAGAAGGTACGCGACTATATCGTCGCCCACTACATCCTGAATTCACGCAACGACACGGATTACTGGCGCCAGAACGGCGCCAATCTGAATGTGCCGGATCGTCTGAAGCAAATTCTCGATCTCTGGAAGGCAGCGCAGAACCTGAGCGCTGAAATGGAGCGCCAGAACATCGACTCGTCGTATACGCCGATGTCCTGGTACTGCCTGCTCGCAGGCTACGGCTTCTACCCCGAAGTACGGGATCTGCCCGGCAGCGAGCAATACGCGTCAAAGGTTGATATGACGCGTATCGACGATTTCGTGCGTCGCTGTGCGCTTAACTTCCGCTCGCAGAACGAGCAGCTGGCGTCGCTGCAACAGTAACCTCGCCGCTGTCCGACGTTGCTTCGACCGGGCCGCTGACACCCGACACAGTGACGTTGCCGGTACTCGAATGCACGGTGACGCTCGAGTCGCGCGGAACAACGATTTCGTATGCCATCGTTACGTAGCGCTGGTGTGTGCGCTTTTTCAGCGACGTGATCTTGATATGGTCGCCATCTGCGTGAATCGGTGGCGAACGCTTGATCGCGCCGGCGATACTGCCTGCTTTTATCGGGTCGACGCTGGTCAGGCGATCATCGACTTTGATCCGGGCACGAATCGAAACATGATCGACGTCATCTCCCACGACATCGACGGTGCCGTTGTCGACAGACACGTCGAGTACGGCGGAATCGTCGATAGCGATGTCCATTTCGAGTGAACTGGTTTGCGCGAGCGCCTCCGGAGCGCTTGCAAGGAACAACAACATTGCAATTGCGCCTGCAAGGCGCTTGGATTTATCAAACGTCATTCTTCTCTCCGCCTGGTGTGTACATAACGTTTGATGCGGAGAGCGGGGGTTTGGTTGCGGAGCGCTTGGTAAGCGCTGGTTATAAGCGGCGTCCTATATGTTCACTTGTTTATATCGGGCCAGGTGTCTGCCACCCGGTAACCCTCGGGCCAGGGGTCACCGGGATCCAGCCAGAGTTCTTTGCGGCCGGTCGTCCAGGCGCGGCCTTCGATACTGGGAATGATGGCCGGTGTTTCGCCAACTGTCGTTTCCGACTCGATGCGTCCGACAAACGTCGAGTCGATGATCGATGATGCGATCAGTCGCTGGCCCGGCAGTATCTGGCCACGGGCATGCAGGACCGCAAGCCGCGCCGAGACGCCCGTGCCCGTGGGCGAGCGGTCTATCTTGCCGGGCCGAATCGCAACGGCATGACGTGTCCAGAGGTCGCCATCTTTCTCGCGTAGCGGAGCAGCGAAAAGGCAAAACGAGATATGGCGCCAGTCAGGATTCGCCGGATGCTCGAACCCGAGTTGCCCGGTTGCCGCGGCAGTGATTTGAACGCCCAGCTCGGCGAGATCTTTCGCTTCATCGGGAGTCAGCCTGAAGCCGAGCGCCTCTGCATCGACGATCGCGAAGCTGTCACCACCGTAGGCTGTATCGACCCTGATGCTGCCGAGCCCATCTACGTCGATCCGCTGGTCGAGCTGGCAAGCAAACGATGGCACGTTGTGGATGCGCACCGAGGTGACCTTGCCATCACTGCACGTCGCGTGCGCGTGAACGAGACCGCCGGGCGCCTCGAGCACGATCCCGGTTTCGGGCTCGACCATCGGCACGATGCCGGTCTCGAGGATGACAGTTGCAACGCAGATTGAGTTCGAACCGGACATTGGCGGGGTATCGCAAGGTTCCATGATGATGAACGCAGCGTCGGCATCCGGGTGCACGGGCGGCACCAGCAGGTTTACATGGCGGAAAACGCCGCCGCGCGGTTCGTTGAGCACGAAACGCCGCAGTGTGTCGTCTTCGGCAAGCCAGCGCGCCTGTTGCCACACGGTATCCCCTGGCGGCGGGGCGACGCCAGCCACGATGACATCGCCAACTTCGCCTTCTGCATGGCAGCCGATCAGTTCAATTTTTTTGCGCATATTTGTGCGAAACCAACAGAATCCGCCGACAAAGTGTGACACGTCTCTCAGTTCCCGTGTTATGTCCAAAAATCGGATTTGCGCCACACAGCGGGATGCACTGTTGCCAATCCGCAATTTTTCCGCCGTCACATTTTCCTAACGTCTAAATGAGGACCGTTTCAAAGAGCAGCGCCCGTCTGAACAAGTACCAAGGAGTTGTCAGCATGGAATGCATGACTGGCAGGGAGGTAAGCAACGTGAAGGGCATCTTGATTCTGGCTTTATTGTTCGCGGCGGGCTGTTCAGCCTACGTGCCGCTGGAGCAGCTCGAAGCCGAAGCCCTCGTCACCGGTGACTGGTCCAAGGTCGAAGAACGTCAACGCATGATCACACGCCGCAACCTGCGCAGTTCCATCGCGTGTCCCCCGGGCACGATTGGCTATTGCGAAGTGGAAATCGGCGGGCAGCATTGTTCGTGCGTCGAGAACGAAGTTATCAGTTCGTTCCTGCAGCGCTAGCCGGAAACGAGGATCGCAACGGACTGCGCATCCAGCGTGGCCCGTTGCGCCGTGTCAACTTCACACCAGGAACTCGAAAATGCCAGCGTCCATTCCTTTTCTCCAGGCAGCTGGAATGTCACCGCCTCATCGCCGGCGTTGAACAGCCACGCGCCATCCCGGCCGAACATGCTGACAAAGGCATCCTCGTGATGAGTTTCCAATCCTTCGAACGTCGGCTGCCGCAGGGCGGGAAGCTCGTTTCTGAGGTGAATGAGGGCTTTGACAGCCTGTAGAAATTCAGGGTCGTCACCCAGCAACGACCAGTCGAGCCACGTAGTCTCATTGTCCTGCGCATAGGCGTTGTTGTTACCTTGCTGGGTCTGGCCGAACTCATCGCCGGCAAGCAGCATAGGCATGCCTCGTGACATCAACAATGTCGCCAGCATGTTCAGTCGCTGGCGGCGCCGGGTTGCGATCACTTCTGCGTCGTCGGTCGGTCCTTCGGCGCCGTGGTTGCTGCTGTAGTTGTGCGCATGGCCGTCGCGATTGTCCTCTCCGTTTGGCTCGTAGCGGCGATGCTCGTAGCTGACGACGTCGGCGAGCGTGAAGCCGTCGTGGCTGGCGACGAAATTGACGCTGGAGATCGGTGGCCTGTCGTTGGCTGCGAAGATGTCGGGAGACCCTTGCAGGCGCTGCACCAGGCTGGTCTCGATGCCGGCGTCACCGCGCCAGAAGCGGCGCACGTCGTCACGAAAACGATCGTTCCACTCCGACCAGCGCATCGGGAAATTGCCGAGCTGGTAGCCGCCCGGCCCGGGATCCCACGGCTCCGCGATCAGCAGCACGTCGTAAAGGACCTCGTCTTCAGTGATGAGTTCGATCAGCGGGTGCTCACGCGAGAAGCCGTGGTTGTGGCGGCCAAGGACCGGCGCCAGGTCGAAGCGGAAACCGTCGACGCGCATTTCCTTGTGCCAGTAATGCAGGCTGTCGAGGATCAGTTTTTGCACATGCCGGTAGTCGGCATTGATCGTGTTGCCACAGCCCGTGTCGTTGATCAAGGTGCCCGGCTGGTCCGGCTCGGTACTGTAGTACGAGCGATTATCGAGGCCGCGAAAGCTGAGCGTCGGGCCGTCCTTGTTGCCTTCGCCGGTGTGGTTGTAAACAACGTCCAGGATAACTTCGAGCCCGGCGTCATGAATGCTGTGCACCATTTCGCGAAATTCGGTCAATGGATCGGAGATTGCGTAACGCGGGCTCGGCGCGAAGAACGAAATGCTGTTGTAGCCCCAGTAGTTGCGCAGTCCTTCCCTGAACAGGTGATACTCGTCGATGAACGCGTGCACCGGCATGAGTTCGATCGACGTGATGCCCAGGGACTTGAGATAGTCGAGCACCGCAGCGTTGCTCAGCCCCAGGAATTTGCCGCGTTCCGCCTCCGCAACCGCCGGGTGCCGCATCGTGTAGCCGCGCACATTGGCCTCGTAGAACACCATGTCCTGCCACGGCGTCCGCGGGCGCTGTGCCGGAGCGACGTCCTGGGCACCACGAACCACGCTTTTCGGCACATGCGGTGCGCTGTCGAGGTCATTGCTGTCGAACGCGGAGCGATGCCAGGCAAAGTCGCCGGCGATGCATTTCGCATACGGGTCGAGCAGCAGCTTGTGCGGGTTACAGCGCAGCCCCAGGTCCCTGTCGAACGGCCCATGCACGCGGTAGCCATAGAGTTGGCCCGATGCGCAGCCCGGCAGGTAGCCGTGCCAGATGTCGTCAGTACATTCGGGCAGATCGTGCGACGCGGTCTGCGTGCCATTCGCGTCGAACAGGCACAGCTCTACCCGTTCGGCGACCGACGAGTACACAGCAAAGTTCGTGCCCGATGCATCGAGCGTCGCACCGAGCGGATCAGGGCTTCCGGACTGGATCATTTGTTCCTGAGTTGGATTGGTTCCAGCTTCCAGATGTCCTCATTGTAGTCCTGCATCGTGCGATCCGTGGAGAACCGGCCCGACGATGCCGTGTTGAGGATACTCATCCGGGTCCAGCGTGCAACGTCCTTGTAGGCATCGTTGGCGCGCGCCTGTGCGTCGATAAAGCTGCGGAAATCCGCTGCCGTCATCCACAGGTCCGCCGGCTCTCTTATCGACTGGATGACAGGGTCGAGCACCCTGGGCTCGAAGCGATTGAAGTGGCCGCTGTCGAGCAGGTGCATGACGCGCGCAAAATCCTCGTCCGCCTCGATGATCGCCTGCGGATCGTACTTGCCGCGCAACTCGCTGATACCGTCGACGGTCAGCCCGAACAGGAAGAAGTTTTCTTCGCCGACAGCCTCGCGAATCTCCACGTTGGCGCCGTCGAGCGTACCGATCGTCAGCGCACCATTCATCATGAATTTCATGTTGCCCGTGCCGGATGCCTCTTTGCCGGCCGTCGATATCTGCTCCGAGAGATCGGCTGCGGGGCAGATCAGCTCCATGCCCGAGACGTTGTAGTCGGGGTAGAAAATGAGCCGCAGCTTGCCGTCCATGGCCGGGTCCGAGTTGATGACGCGCCCTACGTTGTTGATGCACTTGATGACATTCTTCGCCATCTGGTAGCCCGGCGCGGCCTTGCCACCGATGATGATCGCGCGCGGCACCATGTCATCACCATCACCGCGACGGATCTTGTCGTAATGGTGGATGGCGTGCAGCACGTTCAGCAGCTGACGCTTGTACTCGTGGATGCGCTTTACCTGCACGTCAAACAGCATGTTGGTCGGCACGGCGAGCCCGGTCCGGTCTTCGATCTCTTTCGACAGCCGCAGTTTGTTGGCCAGCTTGATCGTGCGCCATTCCTGCTGGAAATCCGCGTCGTCCGCAAACTTCGCCAGTTCCTGGAGGTGCGCAAGGTTCGTGACCCAGTCGTCGCCGATCCTGCTCGTGATCAGTTCGGCCAGTTGCGAGTTGCAGGCGGCAAGCCAGCGGCGCTGCG
>JARRLQ010000064.1:0-11790 GCA_037386905.1 Woeseiaceae bacterium | reverse complement strand
GGGATATCAGCCGCGCCCGGCTGGCCTCGTGCAGCGGAATCTGGATTTCGAGCGAGGCCAGGATGCTCGCACGAATCTCATCGCGCATCGCGTGCACGTCCTGCACGTCGCCCGTGTAGCGCTCTCCCCACACGACGTCGCCAGCCCCGGTATCAACGAGTTCGGTCGTTATGACCAGGTGATTACCGGATATCTCCACGGCGCCGGACAGGCAGTACCGGACGCCCAGCAAGCGTCCGACTTCGCGTGGATCCAGGTCGTCGCCGCGGAGCCGGAAGGACGAGCCTCTTGCCACGACGAACAACCAGCGAAGCCTTGCCAGCTCGGTTATCAGGTCGTGAGGCAGTCCGTCGGCGATGGTGGACCAGTCCTCGGCAGCCCCTGTAGACCGGAAGCGGAGAATCGCAATCGACGGCCGGGAGGTGACGCCGTGCATGGGTTCAGGAGCGATCGTCTGCGGCTCCTCGCGGGAGCTTGCAGGGACTGGGGCGGCCCGGGACTGCCGCACCTGGACATCGGCGACGAAGCGAAGTCCCTGGCCATGCACGGTCTTGATGACCGCCTGCGTTCGCCCGTCATCGCCCAGCGCCCGGCGCGCCGACTTTATCCGGCTGGCCAGGGCCGAGTCGCTGACGACACGGCCTTCCCACAGCTTTTCGAACAATTCGTCCCTTGAAACCATGCGGTCCCGGTGCTCGGCGAGGTAGGCAATAAGCGCGAACACCTGGGGCTCTATCGAGCGGGGCTCGCCATTGTCGCGCAGCTCGACCTTGGCCAGGTCGAGTTCCATTGATCCGAACGCATAAATCATGGGCGGTAGCATAGAACAGTCCTGCCGGGAGGCCTAGAAAGCTCCATGAAATCTCCACGAATCCTCCAAGCCTGCGCGACCGGTTGGCGCAAGAATGATTTCACTGGCGGCGCAGTACGGGTCGCCCAAAGACACCAAGCAAGAGATCCATTATCAAGGAGCAAAACCATGCCACTCGTAACAATCGATGTAATCAAGAACGTATTCACGCCGGACCAGAAAGAAGCACTGATCGAGCAGGTCACCGAGGCGATGGTCGCGGTAGAGGGTGAAAGCATGCGCCCGGTCACCTGGGTTCGCATCAATGAGTTCGAAAGCGGTGACTGGGCCATCGGCGGCCAACGGCTGACGACCTCCGATGTGCATGCTCTGGCGAAAGGTGAGGCGGCGTAGCTGTAGCATCTTCCGCAACAGGCTCGCCACACCGCCAGAAAAGGAAAAGGCCCCCTCGCGGGGCCTTTTCCTTTTCTCGCCGAGTGTGGTTGCGGACTTCGAGCGCTGTTCCGCCGACCGACGATTTCACAGTTGTGCCTCTCGAGCCTATACTTGCGGCTAGCGCGGCATTCTGCCGCTGCTTATAACAAGAAAGAAAAAGGGGCTAGAAAATGGAGAGATTGGTAACTGCGCTTGTATCTTGTAGCTTGATGTTGTCGGCTGGAGTTGGGATCGCAGATGAGCATGAGGGAGACGCCGACGAGGCCAATGTGGCGACACCGGTAGAGATGTTTGCCTGCAAATACAACGAAGGCAAGGGTCCGGCCGACTTGGATGCCGCTACCATGAAATGGAATGCCTGGGCTGATAAGAATGGGGTCGACGATTATTCTGCTTGGACTCTGGTGCCTTATTATTCCGGTCCCGAGCAGGATTTCGACGTGATATGGCTTGGTGGGTCCGACGATGCCAAGACACTCGGTCGTGTACAGGATACCTGGCTTGCCTCCGGTTCCAAGGAAGCCGAGGGATTTGCTGAGGTGGTTAGCTGCGACGTGCACGCTGCTTATGCAGTATTACGGATCAAGAAGCCACCCAAGCGCGACAACCCGTCCAATGTCGTCATTTCATTTTCGGACTGCAATACGGCTGAGGGCATAACTTTCGATGACTTGTATGTGCCGTTGATCGAATGGGGCAAATATAAAGGCGATAACGGCTCGACCGCAGGGATGTGGGTGTTCTTCCCGTCGTATGGTGGTGGTGGCGAGGAATTCGATTTCAAATGGGTCACCGCCCATCAAAACCTTGAGAACATGGGCGCCGATTGGGATCAGTTCAGCGAGAGTGGCTGGGAAAAAGCCCGTGAGCTCTTCGCCGGCAAACTCCAATGTGATTCGTCACGCAGCTACCTGGCGACTAACAGGCGCATGGCGGCACAGGACGACGAGTAAGCGCGCGGGAGAGTGGCTATTCCACCCTCTCCCTCAGCAAGCGAACCGGCCCCTTGCGGGGCCGCTTCGTTTTCCGCGAAGTGCGCCAGGCGTGGCTGCTGGCTAATGCCTCGTATGCCTTATCAGCGTTTCCAGGTAGCGGGATTTGAGCTGTTCACTTGCCAATGCCTGCTTGATGGGCGGCAGGTTCAGGATCACGCCCAATACCCCGGCCATGGCACGATGACTCCATAAGACCTGGTTATCGAAAATCAGGTTCTGCAATTTGCCGCGTTCAATGGCCATGACCACGGCCCGGTGTGTGCCGTTCAATGGCGTAAGAACCCGCTTCGGGCGCGATTCCAGAGACAGACTCCTGTGCTTATTGCAACTGCGTATACACACGCCGCAACCCAGGCAAAGCTCCTCGTTCAACCGGGCCATTTTCATCCTGGGCTTGTCCGGATCATGGGCTGAAACCAGGGTCATCGCGTCGACCGGGCAGACATTGACGCATTTGCCGCAGCCGTTGCAGGTTTCCTCGTCGATTACCGGGATAAAGTTCGTCGTGTGCACTGGGTTGAGAATTGCGAAACGGCGTGCAGCGATCATTGCCTCACAGCAGCAGCCACAGCAATTACAGATAAAATTGACACTCTCCCGTACATTCTCGCCGAACTGCACCAGGTTGTTGTCATAGGCTTCCTGCAGTAAGTCGTGACATTCCTCCTTTTCGATCGCACGCGCAGCCCCGTGTCGTGTAAGCGAGGACGCGGTGGTGTTGAAAGTCATGCAAATATCCTGTGGTGCAGAACAGGCTTTGCCCATATGTTCCATCTTGTGCCGGCAGTAACATCGTCCGACACCAATATGGCTTGCTGTTTCAATCACTTCGCTGGCCCGCTCATAATCCAGCACATGCAGTGCATTTTCATCGGACAAAGCAGGTTCACGCACGAAGGTTCGCCCCAACTGCGTTTCGCCACGAGTGAACAGTTCCCTGATGAAATCCTCCTCCACATTCATATACTGATAAAACAGCTCGCTCAGCACTTTTTGATCAATATCATCGCGGACACGCATCAGCGAGAACTCGAAGAAACCGGCCATCGGCGGTGGCAGTGCGTAAACGGTTTCACCGTGCTGCTCAAAATCAACCAGGATGGCCCTGTCGGCCAGTTCATCCAGTATGTTCTGCGTTTCGGTGAGGTTCTTCTTCCAAATGCGGCTGGCTTTCTTCGCCGTAAATGGTTTGATCGGCATCAGCGAAACCAGGCCGGCTTCTTCCTCGCTGAACAGCATCGACAAAATTTCGAACAGGAGATCGGAAGGAGGCGCACCCTGTGGAAAACGGTTCAGCCTGTCGGTCAGGGCGGAGTAACTGGTTTTCAGTGTCGTATGGGCCACGTTTCGAAACCCCCTGGCAGAAACTTGACCGTACTCCTGAATTAGAGCCTGTGGGTATATGGGAATATGCGCATATCAGGCCGCCTCTTGTGCGAAATCTGTGGGCAAAACGCCTTGTTCTTGCGGAAAGACGGCTGAGCAAGCTGCGCGACGGGGACTTTTCGCTGTCTTGCCGAGTGCGCCTGCGGACTCAGAACCCAATTCGACCGAAGCAGCCTCGACTAGCCTGCCGCGGCGTCCCGCTTCATCGCGTACTCCTGCGCGTCCACTACGGCGATTGCGCTCATGTTGACAATGCCGCGCACGGTAGCGGACTGCGTCAGTACGTGAGCAGGCCTGGCGACGCCGGCCAGGATAGGGCCGACGTTAACGGTATCGCCCAACGCCTTGACCAGGTTGAAGGCGATATTGGCGGAGTCCAGGTCGGGCATGATCAACAGGTTGGCGCTGCCCCTGAGCCGCGAGTTGGGGAATATGCGGTCGCGTATCTGTTCCGAGATGGCCGCATCGGAGTGCATCTCTCCCTCGACCTCCAGCTCCGGTTCCTGCTCAATCAGGTACTGCAGTGCATCGCGCATCCTCTGTGCCGACGGCGCGCTGCTGGCGCCGAAATTCGAGTGCGATAGCAGCGCCGCTTTCGGCGTAAGCCCGAAACGTCGCACCACGTCGGCTGCCATGCGTGTTGTCTGCGCGATGTGCTCGGCCGACGGTTCATAGGTCACATACGTGTCCGTGATGAAGACGGTTCCCTTCGGCGTGATCAGCAGGTTAACGGCAGAAAAATCCTTGAGCCCGGGTGCCAGGCCGATGACGTTGCGGACGTATCGCAGGTGTCTGTGGAAGCCACCGTTGACGCCGCAGATCATGCCGTCGACGTCGCCACGGTGGAGCAACAGCGATGCCAGGGCCGTGGTGCGGGTCAGAATGATCGCGCGCGCGTCGGCCGGGGAAACGCTCTTGCGTTCCATGATGCGGTGATAGTCCTGGCAGTCCCGTTCGTAATCCGGGTTGTCGGACGGATCGAGCACATCGAAGTGCTCGTCACAGACAATATGCAGGCCCGTTTCGCTGATCGTCTTTTCGATCACCTCCCGGCGCCCGATCAGGAGCGGGCGCGCAATAATTCGGTCGTCGAGGAGCACTTGGATAGCACGCAACACCCGCATCGATTCGCCTTCGGCATACACCAGCCTGCGCGGGTCCCTGGCGGCACGCTCGAACACCGGCTTCATAACCAGCCCTGAACGGAAGACGTGGGTCTCGAGGCTGTGCCGGTAGGCGTCGAGATCCTCGATGGGTCGGGTCGCAACGCCGGAGTCCATGGCCGCCTTCGCCACGCGCAACGGCACTTCCGAGATCAAACGAGGATCGAAAGGCTTGGGGATCAGGTAATCGGGACCGAAGCGCAGGTGTCCGCCCCCGTAGGCGGCCGCGACCTCTTCGTCGGCCTCTTCCATGACCAGGTCCGCGAGGGCCTCCACGCAAGCAATCTTCATCGCCGCGTTGATGTCGGTCGCCCCGACGTCCAGGGCGCCGCGGAATACGTAGGGGAACACCAGCACGTTATTGATCTGGTTCGGGTAGTCGGAGCGGCCGGTGCCTATGATCGCGTCCGGCCGCACCTCGTGCACCAGTTCCGGCCGGATCTCCGGCTCGGGATTCGCGAGTGCCATGATCAGCGGGCGATCGGCCATGCGTTTGACCTGCTCGGGCTTGAGAACACGAGGTGACGACAGGCCCAGGAACACATCGGCTCCGTCGATCACGTCGTCGAGAACACGTGCCTTGCCGTCGATCGCGTAGCGCTCCTTATACGGATCCATGTTCTCGCGTCCGCGGTAGACGACTCCGTCGATGTCACACAGGGTCACGTGCTCCCGGGGACGGCCCATCTTCACGAGCAGATCGACGCAAGCGAGGGCAGCCGCACCGGCGCCGCTACCGACAAGGCGCACATCCTCGATGCGCTTGTCGATCAGGCGCAGTCCGTTGCGTACGGCAGCGGCGACACAGATGGCGGTGCCGTGTTGATCGTCGTGCATCACCGGAATCGACATGCGGTCGCGCAGTTTGCGCTCGATATCGAAACATTCGGGGGCCCTGATGTCCTCGAGGTTGATGCCCCCGAATGTGGGCTCGAGCGCGGCGACGATGTCGACGAACTTGTCCGGATCGGTTTCGTTGACCTCGATGTCGAAGACGTCGACGCCTGCGAACTTCTTGAACAGCACCGCTTTGCCTTCCATCACCGGCTTCGAGGCCAGCGGGCCGATCGGTCCCAGTCCCAGTACGGCCGTGCCGTTGGTCACCACTCCGACCAGGTTGCCGCGGGCCGTGTAGGCTGCCGCGTCCGATGGATTGTCGATGATCTCTTCACAGGCGACGGCCACCCCCGGCGAATACGCCAATGCCAGGTCGAGTTGGTTGACCATGCGCTTGGTCGGCTGAATCTGCAGCTTGCCCGGAACAGGATGTCGGTGGTAGTACAACGCGCGTTCGCGAAATTCGTCGGTCATTGGTGACTTTCCCCCCACGCGGCGAATCGCATGCTCACGAATGATGGATTGCGGCGGTACGGTCTGGGCGCTTTTGGTTCTCAGGCTGCATTGCCCGTTATTGACGACCCCCGGCCGGACAGCCACCAGAGTGTCGTCGACACCATGGTCCCGTATCCGGCGCGGATGATTATACAACAACCGTCTGCATCCGCCGCGGCAAGGATTGCGATAGAATCGAGTACTGAGGCGATCCGTACGCGATAGCAAGGGGGGGTCCATCGTGTTCCCGATGCAACAACTGTCGATCCGGCACTTGTTCGTGGGCGCATGCGCCACGTTACTCGTTGCCCCGGTTGCCCTGGCGCAGTCGTCGCAGCATCTTGAGTCAGATCTCGACCTGAATTCGATCGACAATGAACTGACGTCGATGCAGCGCATGGCGTACTGATGAGTGCACCGCGCGGCGAATTCAGTTCGAAATTGGGATTCCTCATGGCGGCTGCGGGCTCCGCGGTGGGTCTGGGTAATATCTGGGGCTTCCCTACGCAGGTCGCCGGAAATGGCGGCGCAGCGTTCCTGCTGGTCTACCTGGTGCTGATGTTTTGCCTGGCGTATCCGGCACTGATGGCGGAACTCATCATCGGACGCCATACAAAGGCAAATTCGGTCGAGGCGCTGCGATCGATTGCGGGCAGCAGCGCTACGGCCCGGGTTGGAGCGCTGACTGGCTTCGTCGGCTTGATCACCGCGTGCATGATTCTCGGCTTTTACTCCATCCTTGCCGGCTGGATGCTGTCACATACGCTGGCGTCTGCCACCGAATTCGCCGGCCTCACCGGCATCTCGGAGTGGTTCGGCAACCACAGTGTCGCGCGAAGTCTCACGTTCACAGCAATCTTCATGGCGCTGACAATTGCGATTATCTGCGGCGGCGTCAAAGACGGCATCGAAAAATGGTGTTCGCGACTGATGCCTTCGTTGCTGGTTGTTCTCGTATTGCTGATTGGGTACGTGCTGACGCTCGACGGCGCCAATGAGGGCGTCGAGGCCTACCTGGTCCCGGAGTTCGGGCGCCTGACGAACCCGAAACTCATCATCGGCGCGATGGGGCAGGCGTTCTTCTCACTTTCCCTCGGTGTCGGCACGATGCTGATCTATGGTTCCTACGTCAGTGACCGCGACAATCTGGTGTCCCTCGGCCGCTCGGTGACTTTGCTGGATCTCGGCATTGCATTCATTGCCGGTTTGTTGATTATTCCGGCGATGTACGTGGCGCAACACAACGGGGTGCAGATCTATGACGCGGAGGGCAACCTGATCGAGTCCGCGCGGCTGATTTTTACCGTTCTGCCGGCGCTGTTCGATACGATGGGTGAAGTCGGCACGGTTGTCTCGTTTGCGTTCTTTGTATTCATGTCAGTCGCCGCGCTGACATCGACTATTTCGATACTTGAAGTGCCGGTTGCCTATGCAGTCGAGAATCACGACGCCCCCCGCAAGCGGGCCACGGTCTTGATTGGCGCTGCGATATTCACGCTGAGCGTGGTCATCATAGTCAGCGCCGAGAAAGTCTTTAACCTGATAGCCGTCGCTGCGACTCAATACGGCGAGCCTTTGGTCGGGTTGATGATTTGCATTTTTGCCGGCTGGATATTGCACAGGAACAAACTGCTGGAAGAGATCAGGAAAGGCAATGACGACGCGGAGCACGGTCTGTTCTGGAAGATATGGCCGAACTATGTGCGATATGTTTGCCCGATCGCGATCCTCATTGTCTTCATCCAGTCGCTGCGGCCTTAGCCAGGGAGCGGGCGCCCATGTTTGTAGGACACTACGCCGCCAGCCTGGCACTCAAGAAGTTCGAGAAGCGTGCCTCGCTGGGCATGTTGTTCCTCGCCGTGCAGCTTGTCGATATCCTGTTTTTTCCCTTTGTGCTGCTGGGTATCGAGCGCATCAACATCATCGAGAACTACACCGAATCGACGCATTTTCAGCTCGAGTACATGCCTTACACGCACAGCCTTCTTGCGAGCCTGCTCTGGGCCACGGCGGCGTACGCGCTTTTTCGCTGGGTGATCACGAAGGATCGTCGTATTGCCCTGGTCATGGCAATTGCCGTGTTCTCGCACTGGGTGATCGACCTTCTCGTGCATACGCCGGATCTGCCGATTTGGAGTGATGCCTCCCTGAAGCTCGGCTTAGGGCTTTGGAACAATGCCGTCGTAACCTACGTGCTCGAGGCAGCCCTGTTGCTGGGCGCAACGTGGCTGTACCTGAAATCGACGACCGCGTCGACGAAGACCGGCAAATACGGCATGGGCGTGTTCGTCGCGTTCATGCTGTTGATGAACATCGGCAATGTATTCGGGCCGCTGCAAACTGACAGCAAAGTAGTGATGTCGGTATCGGCGCTCTCGGCCTACTTCCTGTTTGCGGCAATCGCGTTCTGGCTGGACAGGAAGCGCAGCTGACGAAGTCGGGTTCTCGGCCCCCGGACATCCAAAGAGGTTCTCGGGGCGTCCAAATGTAGTAGCCAGCGACGCGGTGCCTGAAACAGCTCGTGTCGGGTACAAAAACCCCTAGCCGCGCATATCCTCCAGCTCGACACCGCGCGTCTCGTGGACCATCTTGACGACGAAGGCGATCGAAAGAATCGCGCAGAGCGTGTAGAAACCGTAGGCGCCGGCAAGTCCGATACTCGCGAGCATGATCGGAAACGTCATCGTGATGCCGAAATTCGAGCCCCACTGCGCGAGGCCACTGACGGCAAGGCCCGTGCCGCGTAACTGGTTCGGGAACATCTCGCCAAGCATGACCCACATCACCGGGCCCCAGGAAAAGTTGAAGAACACGACATAGACATTGGCCGCGATCAATGCGAGAGGACCGAAGATGCCCTCGAGCGTCAACTCGCCGTTCGAATTCGTCGTCGCATTCATAAACGCGATGACGAGAGTCGCCAACGCCAGCGACATGCCGACCGAACCGATCATCAGAATGGGCTTACGTCCGATCTTGTCGATCAGCAAGACCGTGACTGTTACGGCACCGATGCTCAACCCGCCGCTGATGATGTTAATGAGCAGTGCGTCGCTCTCGGTAAATCCGACCGATTGCCACAGAACCGCCCCGTAGTAAAAGACGACATTGATACCGACGAGTTGCTGCAATGTGGCGAGGCCGATGCCGACCCACACGAGCTTGCGAATGCGATTGGTAGCCGGATCGACCAGGTCGCGCATACGTGGCCTGTGATGGTCCGCAGCAAGCGAATGATCGATTTCCTCGACTTTTCGTTCCGCAGCTTCTCGTCCAATGAGTTTCGTCAGGACGTCGCGCGCCTTGTCGCGGCGCCGGCTCAGGACGAGGTAGCGCGGACTCTCCGGAATCATTAGCAGGGCGACGAGGAAGATTGATGCCGGCAGGATTTCGATCCAGAACATCCAGCGCCAGGCTTCGAAACCCAGCCAGAATTCGTTCGTCGATCCTCCGGCAGCGCCTGCGAGCAAATAGTTGCTGATGAAGGCGACGAAGAGTCCCGAAATAATGGCAATCTGCTGAATCGTTGCGAGCGCGCCTCTGACCCTGGCTGGCGCGACTTCCGATATGTACGCCGGCGCCAGCACGCTTGCAGCACCGACCGCGAGGCCGCCAAGTACCCGGTAGACGACGAATTCGGCCGAGGCGGAAGCGATGCCTGACCCCCAGGCACTGACGATAAAAAACACGGCGGCAACGCGCATGATGCCGCGGCGCCCGAACCGGTCTGCAAGCCGCCCGGCAAAGAATGCTCCCACCGCACAGCCGAGGAGCATCGACGCAACATTGAAACCCGTGCCCACGCTATCGGAGTTGAACGCTCCTTGAAGTCCGTCAACCGTGCCGTTGATGACACCGCTGTCGAAGCCGAACAGGAAGCCGCCGATCGTTGCGATGCAGCTGATGACGATGACGTAAAGTGTGTGTTTTTCTGATTCTTCTGCCATAGGTCAGGCAATATGATCGTTTGTCGGGTGTGCGGCAAGCCCCGCCTGGGGGTTCCCGCGGACAGTCCGGCGGTTCGGTCGACGGGGAAATCGACTTCGCTCCGGCGTCGAAAGACGAGATATTCGACTCGTCGACGCAGTTTGGTGAAAGATCGTAGGTACGGATCGGCAAAGGCGTTATGCTATCGGGGTAGGCAAGAGCGAGGTGAAAGGATCATGTTCAGCAAGAAGAGAGAGGACTATCCGGAGTACGAACGTTCCGAACCCGCCGTACCGAGCAGTTCGGACGTCAGGCGGCGCAAGACCTCCGTCATCGGGCCGACGCTCAAGTTCAAGGGAGAATTGTCGGCGAATGAAGACCTGATCATCGAGGGCGAGATCGAAGGCACGATTGCCCATCAGGATAAGAACCTCACGGTCGGTAAAGAGGGCCGCGTCAAGGCCAATATCGATGCCCAGACGGTCGAGGTTTACGGCAGGGTGGAGGGCGACATCCACGGGCAGGACATCGTGAAACTCGCCAAGTCCGCCGACGTGAAGGGCAATATCCGCTGCGCGCGCATCGTCATGGAGGACGGGGCGAAATTCTCTGGCACCGTCGAAATGAGCCAGAAAGCGAAGGCGGCACCCAAGGCGGCCAGTCTCTCGGTCGCCGAGTCGTCCAAACAGGCTGAATCAGCCGGCTAGGCCGCGGTGACGGTCTCTGATCCCGTCACGAACCATGCGCCGCTCGAGTCTGACGCGCTCGACAATGCGGCCGGTTCGCGGCGGTCGCTGCCCTCGATGATCGGTATTTCCGTCGTAATGAAGGGCGAGCTGACCGTCGGAGAAGACCTTGTCATCGAGGGCACGTTCGACGGCACGATAACGGGCGAGGGCACGGATACCGTGACGGTCCGACGGACGGCGCGAGTTCGTGGCGAGGTGTCCGCAGGCGTCGTGCAGGTCGAGGATGGCACGAACCTGGAAAGCACCACGCTAACGGGCCGAATTCGGCTGGCGAAGTAGCGGATGTCGCTCACGTGATCCCGACCGGAGCAGCGAGTACCATGGATACCGCAGCCCTTGCGGCAATGTTTCGTGAGTTCATCGACGAGCATTGCGTCGTGCTTGCTGACGAGTCCAAACGGCCCTTCGAGTGTGACGGCTTGTCCGTCTACAAGCAGATGCCCGGCCTGGTCGTGATGCCGGCGTCGACGGAGCAGGTCCGGCAAATCATGCGCTTGTGTTTTCAGCACAAGGTCCCGGTTGTCGTTCGGGGCGCCGGAACGGGTCTCTCGGGCGGGGCGCTGCCGCACCCGAACGGTGTGCTGCTGTCCCTCGCGCGCCTTTCCAGAATCGTGGAAATCGACGCGGATGCCGGGCTGGCCCGCGTGCAGCCTGGCGTGAGCAACCTCGCGATCAGCGACGCCTGCGCCCCGTATGGCCTGTTCTACGCACCGGACCCGTCATCGCAGATCGCCTGTTCGATCGGCGGTAACGTCGCAGAAAATGCAGGCGGCGTGCATTGCCTGAAGTACGGGCTGACCGTGCACAACGTGGTGCAGCTGACAGTCGTCACCGTCGAAGGCGAGATTATCACCGTGGGCAGCGATGGCCTGACGAGCGCCGGTCCCGACCTCATGGCGCTGATGATCGGCTCCGAAGGCATGCTCGGCGTCGTAACCGAAGTCACGGTCAAACTCCTGCCCGAACCGTCGCACTGCCAGGTGATCCTCGCG
>JARRLQ010000063.1:0-11796 GCA_037386905.1 Woeseiaceae bacterium | reverse complement strand
GTGAACTCGTACTCCACGCGGATCGACTCGAGCGGCCACTTCTTGTGGTGCGCGTAGAAGCGGAGCGTGAGCACCGTGCACGATCCGAGCGAGCCGAGGAGCAGCTCGTAGGATGCCGCCCTCTACAGAGAAATCCCGCTCGAGGTCGCCGATGACGGCTTCGAGGTACTCCGGGTGTTCTTCGATGATCCGGGCGATCTGGTCTTCGAGAGGGGACAGCAGCTTCTTGTCGCAGCGTTTTTGCCAGGCCGTCGCATACATCTGGCGCAGTTCTCCGCGATCCTGCCCGAAAATCACGGCAGTTCCTTCTTCTTGTACTCGCACCATTCGATGATGGGGCACTCGCCGCACAGTGGCTTGCGAGCCTTGCAGATATAGCGGCCATGCAGGATCAGCCAGTGGTGAGCGTCTTTCTTGAATTCGTCCGGCGTCAGACGCACGAGCCGCTTCTCGACTTCGAGCGGCGTCTTGCCCACCGCAATGCCGGTGCGGTTGGCAACGCGGAATATGTGCGTATCGACGGCGATCGTCGGTTGGCCGAACGCCGTATTAAGGATGACATTGGCGGTCTTGCGGCCGACCCCTGGCAGCCTCTCGAGTTCTTCCCGCGTCGTCGGAACTTCACTGCCATGCTCGTCGACAAGTATCTTGCAGGTCTTGATGATGTTTTCGGCCTTGTTGTTAAACAGGCCAATGGTCTTGATGTAGGGCTTTAGCCCCTTTACGCCGAGAGCGAGGATCGCCTCCGGCGTGTTCGCGACCGGGTACAGTGCGTCGGTCGCCTTGTTGACACTGACGTCAGTTGCCTGTGCCGAGAGAATCACGGCGACAAGTAACTCGAACGGACTCTCGTAGTGAAGCTCGGTGTCCGGGTTCGGATCGAGCTCGCGAAGTTTCGAGAAAATTGCCGTACGTTTTTCTCTGTTCATCGGCCAGGTTTGCGGTCAATGCGATTCTTGAGGGCGACGGCGAGGGCCAGTGCGAAAAATGCGCCTGGCGGCAGGATGGCGAGCAGAAAGCCGCTGTCGGCAAATGAAAAACCCGCGATCGAGGCATGGCCAACCAGTTCCCGGAATGCCCCAAGTGCCATCAGTAGCGCCGCGAAGCCGGCGCCCATGCCGAGTCCGTCGGCAATGCTGAGCCCGATCGAATTGCGCGAGGCGAACAGCTCGGCGCGTGCGACTATTGCGCAGTTGGTCACGATCAGCGGGATGAATATTCCCAGCGACTGGTCCAGCGCCGGGAACCAGGCCTTGAAGATCAGTTCCACGCAGGTCACCAGGCTCGCGATGATCAACACGTAGATCGGGATGCGAATTTCCTGCCGAATCCAGCGTCGTGTCGCGGAGACGAGAGCATTGGATGCTGTCAGCACGAGAAGCGTTGCGATACCCAGTCCGAGGCCGTTGACGAAAGTCGAGGTGACAGCGAGCAGCGGGCAGAGCCCGAGCAATTGCACGAGCCCGGGGTTGTCGCGCCACAACCCGGTCCGCAGACGCTCGACGATACCGCTTGCCATTATTCCCCTTCCTCGCTCGGTTCGGCCTGAAATATGTCCTCCCGATGGGCGTCGAAGTATAGCAACGTGTCGCGAATCGCCTTTATGACAGCCCTTGGCGTAATCGACGCGCCGGTCAATTGATCAAACTCACCGCCATCTGCCTTGATGGCCCATCCCGGGACCAGCGGATCGCCAAGCGCACGGCCGTCAAACTGGAACACCCAGTCCGAGCGTCGGGAATCGATCTTGTCGCCGAGCCCCGGCGTTTCGCGATGTTGCAGGATGCGAACGCCGCTGATTGTGCCGTCATATCCGACACCGACGAGAATCCGGATCGGTCCCGAGAACCCGTCCCGGGCTGTAACGGCAAATAATGCGGCAACGGCTTCATCGCCGGCATACACGCGATAGATGATGGCAGCATCGTTACCCGGCAAATCATGCGGCGGTTCGATGACGATGCGGGACTCGCTGACGCCGCTGTCATAGAAGAGGCCGGCCAGGGCCGGTTGCAGGCTCTGTTCAAGCAGGGCCTTTTCATTTGCGGCAATGCGCTCGTGCGTGGCCTGGTAGGTTGCTGCCACGAGCGCCGTGCATATCGCAGCTATCATGGCCAGTGTTGCACCGGTCTTGAAGATGCCCTGGCCACTCATGGTTTGTCGCCTCGCCCGGCATGGCCAACGATATGCGGTCTGGTGATGTGGTCGATCGCCGGGGTCGCCATATTCATGATCAACACGGCAAAGGCGACGCCGTCCGCGTAGGAGCCCCACTTGCGGATCGCATAAATCAGCAGACCGATGCCGACGCCATAGAAGAAGCGTCCCTTGGGGCTCGTTGCCGCCGATACCGGATCCGTCGCAATGAAGAATGCGCAAAGGATCGTCGCGCCCGAGAACAGGTGAAAGCCCGGGCTGGCATTGCCGCCCGGGGAGATCATGTACATGAGACCGGCAGGAATCAGCAGGCCTAGCAGTACGCCTGTCGGGATCTGCCAGCGAATGATCTTCCTGACGAGCAACCAGGCACCGCCGATAGCGAAGAAATTGCCCAGCCATTCCCAGCCACGGCCACCGAAATCGCCCATCATCGGGTTCGTGCGTATCTCGGCGTATGTGCGCAAATTGCGCAGACCCGACTGCATCGCATCCAGCGGTGTGGCGCGGCTGATTGCATCGAATGTGAGCGCCTCTGGAAGCGAACCGGTCAGCGTGTACTTGAGCGTCTGGAACACACTCAGGCTGATGTAGTCAATGTCGCCCATGCGCGGCGCAACCCACAGGTTCATCTCCATCGGGTACGCAATCAGTATTACGACATAGCCCGCCATTGCCGGATTGAACACGTTGTAACCGATGCCGCCGTAAAGATGTTTCACGACGACGATGGCAAACAGCGATCCGGTCGCCGTGACCCACCAGGGGGTAAGCGACGGCAACGCGAAAGCAAGCAGCGCCGCGGTGACAATGGCGCTGAAGTCGGACAGTGCGACCATGGGGTCGCGCCCACGGGCACGCATCATCAGGGCTTCGCCGCCGACGCAAAATGCGGTGGCGACGATGAGGTTAACGATGAACCCCGGGCCGAAGTACCAGACGTGGGCGATCGCTGCCGGCACAAGCGCCGCAAGCACCTGCAGCATCATTGATGCGACGTTGACCTTTGGCGTCAGGTAGGGCGCTTCTCGACGGACAAATTCCATTACTCGTCCCCGTCCTTATCCTGCCTGCGCTTCATGATTTCCGCGATAGCGTCCGCACCGGCGCTCTTCGCGTCCTCTTTCTGCCTGGCGAGTTCGTCTTCCCGCGCCTGTTTTTCTTTCTCGAGGCGTTCGTTGCGTGCTTCAAAGCGCTGCCTTGCGCGCTCGGCCCTGGCTTTCTCGTCAGCGAGTTCCTGGAAGCGGGCCTTGGCCATCCTGAAATTGGCTGTAAGCGGAATATGGCTTGGGCAAACCAGGTCGCAGCAGCCGCATTCGATGCAGTCGATCAACCCGTAGTCGCGTAACTTGGATTCATTGTCTGCACAGGCGTACCAGAACAACTGCTGTGGCAGCAGTTGCACCGGACAGACGGCGGCGCAATCACCGCAACGAATGCACGGCATCTCGTCACCGATTGACGGTGGTTCCGAGAGCACGAGAATGCAATTCGAGGCCTTGACGAGCGGTACACGATCCGATGTCACGGACTTGCCGGTCATTGGGCCGCCGATAATGAGTAGTTCGGCATTGTCGGTGTAACCGCCGACGTGCTCGATGACATCCCCGACCGTCGTGCCAATGCGTGCTTCGACGTTGACGGGCCGGGTAACTCCGTCGCCGGTAACCGTCGTGATGCGCGAGATCAGTGGCTCGTTGTGCACAACCCAGTCGTAAATTGCTGCCGCGGTGCCGACGTTTTGCACGAGACACCCCACATCGGTCGGCAAACCGCCCGAGGGCACCTCGCGATTGGCAACGAGTTGTACGAGCTGGTCTTCGCCACCCGATGGGTAAATAGTTGGCACCTGTTTGAGGATAAGGCGGTCATCATCAAGTTCGGCAAGAACCTCACCGAGGCGATCTATCGCCTCAGGCTTGTCCGACTCGACAGCGATATAGCAGGTATCCAGCTGCAGGGCGTGCAACAGGATCTGGGCGCCGCCCAGTGTTTCACGCGCGTATTCCCGCATCAGCATGTCGTCGCAGCTGATATAGGGCTCGCATTCCACGCCATTCAGAATCAGGAATTCGAGTTCACAGGTGATGGCTTGCATGAGTTTTTGCGCGGTTGGGAATACAGCCCCGCCAAGTCCGACGATACCGCCCTGCAGGATCCTGGTTAACAGCGCGTCGGGGGCAACTTCAGTGAAGTCGCGAAATGGCTCGTCCGCCTCTATGGCCTGGTCTTCACCATCGCACTCGATGACGATGCACGGTCCGGCCTCCCCATAGCGCCTCGTAACCGGCCAGGGTTCGATAGCAACCACCTTGCCGGAAGATGAAGCGTGAACGGGCGCGCCCAGGGAGCCATCAGTCTCGGCGATCAACTGGCCCTTGAGTACCCGCTCGCCGATGCCGACGATTGGCTGGGCCGGATCCCCGGCATGCTGCGTGATCGGTAACACCAGCTGGTCAGGAATCGGTACCTGGACGATGGGTTCGGATGTCGACGTGGACTTGTGCGCCTGCAGGCGGAGGCCGCCATGCAGCTTACCCAGGTCAAAGGTAGGAGCGCTCACGCGAGGCTCCGCATGCTGATGCAGTCAACCGGGCAGGGGGCGATACACAGTTCGCAACCGGTGCATTCGTCCTGGATGATCGTATGCATCAGCTGGTGCGCTCCGACGATGGCATCGACCGGGCACGCATTGCGGCAGTGCATGCAGCCGATGCAAAGCGATTCGTCGATGACGGCGACGGCGCGCTCGGCTGACGGCTGCTCGGCCAGCGGTAGCGGATCAGTGCCGAGCAGCGCCGCAAGGCGCCTGATGGTTTCGTCTCCGCCTGGAGGGCAAAGGTTGATCGCGGCACTGCCGGATACGACAGCTTCTGCATACGGGCGGCAGCCCGGGTAGCCGCATTGCGCGCACTGCGTTTGCGGCAGCTGTTCATTGACTTTCTCGACCAGCTTGTCGGAATTCGCCGGCAGGCTGCGCCACGCGTAGCCCAGCGCCAGGCCAGCCGCAAGGGCCAGCAAAGCGATCGTGATGACAGCAGTCCCCATCGCTCACAAAATCCGTCACGGCCGGGCCATGCCGGAGAAGCCCATGAACGCAAGCGACATGATGCCGGCAGTCATCAGGGCAATCGCAGTGCCGCGGAACGGTGCAGGGACGTCGGCAGCGTCGAGGCGTTCGCGAATCGTGGAAAACAGGACAAGTACGAGCGCGAATCCGGCTGAAGCACCAAAGCCGAAAAATACCGATTGCACGAAGCCGTTCGACTGCTGCACGTTGAGCAAAGCCACGCCCAGGACCGCGCAATTGGTCGCGATCAGTGGAATGAAAATGCCGAGCACCTGGTGGAGCAACGGACTCAGGCGCCGCACCATGATCTCCGTGAACTGCACGCTTGCTGCGATAACGAGGATAAACGTGATTGTCCGCAGGTATTCCAGCTCGAGCGGTACGAGGACATAGCGGTGCAACAGGTAGGCGGTTGCCGACGATAGCGTCAGTACGAACGCCGTTGCGAGCGACATGCCGGTCGCAGCTTCGACGTTGCGGGAAACGCCCATGAACGGGCACAGACCCAGGAATCGGACGAGCACGAAGTTGTTGACAAGGACAGTGCCAACAAGGATGACAATGATCTGTGTCATGCCGGTACTCTACTACTTGACGCGCATTCCGGGTTGGGCGCCTTCGTCAGGCGATAGCAGGAAAATGTCTTCACCGCCCGGGCCGGCAGCCAGCACCATACCTTCGGAAACGCCGAAGCGCATCTTGCGCGGCGCAAGATTGGCAACGACGATGACGTGCCGCCCGACCAGGCTATCGGGGTCATAGGCAGCTTTGATGCCGGCGAACACTGTGCGCGTCTCTTCGCCAACATCGAGTGTCAGTTCCAGCAGTTTGTCGGCTCCTTCGACAGGGCCGGCCTTTTCTATGCGCGCGATGCGCAGGTCGACCTTCATGAAGTCATCGATGCTGATGGTATTGTCGTCGGCCACGGTTTCTGGCTCCCCGGTGGTTGCTTTTGATTGCTCAACAATGGTTTCGACCTGCTTGGGGTCGACACGTGTGAGCAAGGGTTTGAACTTGTTGATGCTTGTGCCCAGCAGAGGCTCGGATGCCGACTGCCAGGTCCATTGGTCTTCGCCCAGGAATTCACGCGCGCCGTCGGCAACGACTGGAATAACAGGCGCGAGGTAGACCATCAGGCTGCGAAACAGGTTAATACCCTGCGTGCAGACGGCCTGAACGTCATCGGCCCTGGCTTCGTCCTTGACCATGACCCAGGGCTTCTTGTCGTCAATGTAACGATTCGCTTCGTCAGCCAGGCCCATGATCAGGCGCATCGCCTTGGAGTATTCCCGCGCCTCGATATGACTCGCAATACTCTCCGAGGCACCGGCGAACTTGGCGAACAGATCCGGTTCCGGCAATTCGTCGGTCAGGTTGCCGTCGAAACGCTTGTTGATAAAGCCCGCACAGCGGCTGGCGATATTCACGAGCTTGCCGACGAGATCCGAGTTCACGCGCGCGGTGAAGTCATCGAGGTTGAGGTCGATATCCTCGATCGTCGGTCCGAGTTTTGCCGCATAGTAGTAACGCAAATACGAAGGATCGAGGTTGTCGAGATAAGTCCGCGCATTGATGAACGTGCCGCGCGACTTCGACATCTTCTGGCCATTGACGGTCAGGAAACCGTGCGCATACACGCTGGTGGGCGTCCGGAACCCTGCCCCCTGGAGAACGGCCGGCCAGAACAGTGTATGGAAATACATGATGTCCTTGCCGATGAAGTGGTACAGCTCGGTCGTGTCGTCCCGCCGCCAGTACTCGTCGAAATCGAGATCGTCACGCCGTTCGCACAGGTGTTTGAAGCTGGCCGGGTACCCGACCGGGGCGTCGAGCCACACGTAAAAGTACTTGTCCTCGGTACCTGGAATGCGGAATCCGAAGTAGGGCGCATCACGCGAGATGTCCCAGTCCTGCAATCCGGCCTCAAACCACTCCTCGAGCTTGGCGACCACGTTCCTATCGAGCGTTGCCGCTTTCATCCAGTCCCGCAAACGCGATTCATAATCGCTGAGCCTGAAGAAGTAATGCTCGGACTCGCGCTTGACCGGTTTGGTGCCGGACAGGACCGATACCGGGTCGATCAGGTCGGCCGGAGTGTATGTGGCGCCGCAGTTTTCGCAGGCATCGCCATACTGGTCCTCGGTTTTGCACCGCGGGCATGTACCTTTTACGAAGCGGTCCGGCAGGAACATGCCTTCCTTTTCGTCGTAGGCCTGCTCGATCGTCTTTGTGTATATATCGCCGGTTTCGCGCAGCGCTTTGAACATCTCCACCGTCAGCGCCTCATTTTCGGGCGAGTGCGTCGTATGGTAATTGTCGAAATCGACGCCAAATGCCGCGAACACACTGACAAATTCCTTCGAATTGGCCTCCGTCAGTTCCTCGGGCGTGACGCCAAGCTCGCGTGCCTTTAGCATGATCGGCGTGCCATGTGCATCTGATGCGCAGACATAAATGCAGGAATTGCCGCGCAGTTTCTGGAATCGCACCCAGATGTCGGTCTGGATGTACTCCACCATGTGCCCCATGTGCGGGTGGCCATTCACGTACGGCAGGGCGCTGGTGACGAGGATTTTCCTGGGTTGTGCGGGCATTTCTGGTGGCCGGAACTTGCGCGGTTTCAAAGGCCGCGATTATGCCACGTGTGGATCGAGACGACCCGACTTATCGCCGAATCAGTGTTCGTTCTTGAAGCGCTCGAACTTCGACTTGTTGTTGGCCTGCTGGTAGGCCTCCTTGCCGGAGATCCGGGCGGTCTCGACAAGCTCCATCAGCGCCGAGTCCATCGTCTGCATGCCAATGCCCCCGCCGGACTGCATGGCAGTCTCGAGCTGGTCCAGTTTGCCCTGGCGAATCAGGTTGGCCACGGCCGGCGTATTGATGAGCACCTCGAGCGCTGCGACGCGACCGGGCTTGCCCTTGGTCGGCAGCAGTTGCTGCGACACGACGCCGCGCAGCGATGTCGAGATCATCGTACGGATGTGCGCCTGTTTGTCGTGCGGAAACGAATTGATGATGCGGTCAACGGTCTGTGCGGCACCGTTGGTGTGCAGCGTACCCATTACCAGGATACCCATCTCGGCAGCCGTCACGGCAATACTGATCGTCTCGAGATCGCGCATTTCGCCGACCAGAATGACGTCCGGGTCTTCGCGCAAGGCCGAGCGCAACGCATCGGCAAAGGAGTCGCTATGCAGTCCCACCTCGCGCTGGCTGATCAGGCAACTCTTCGTCTGGTGTACGAACTCGATCGGATCCTCGATCGTCAGGATGTGGTCCGGCTTGTTGTCGTTGATGTAGTCGATCATTGCCGCCAGTGTCGTCGATTTTCCGGAGCCCGTAGGGCCGGTCACCAGGACGATGCCGCGCGGATACATCGAGATATCCTTGAATATCGCCGGGGCCATCAGGTCCTCGAGCGTCAGGATTTCGGACGGGATGGTTCGGAACACCGCGCCGGCGCCGCGCGCCTGGTTGAAGGCATTGACGCGGAAACGCGCCAGCTTCGGAATCTCGAACGAAAAATCAGTCTCCAGGAACTCCTCGAAGTCCTTGCGCTGCTTGTCGTTCATGATGTCGTATATCATGCTGTGCACTTCCTTGTGCGACAGCTCCGGCATGTTGATGCGCTTGACGTCGCCGTCCACCCGAATCATGGGCGGTACGCCTGCTGACAAGTGCAGGTCGGACGCGTTGTTTTTGACCGAAAACGTTAGTAACTGAGCAATATCGACAGCCATTTTTCTCCCCAATTCAACAACTTGCTCACTAACAGAATCTGATGATTTACCATAAGGGAGCATTTGTTGGAACATAGTATACGGACCCAGAAAAAAGGGATCGTGACGCGAATCACGGAACAAATAGAGCGTCTGCAAGAACGTATCGAAACTGCGGCTGACCGCGCGGGACGTGACGCTCAGGCAATCCGGATCGTCGCCGTCAGCAAGAAGAACCCAACCGCGGCGATCCACGCCGCCCAGGCCGCCGGACTGACGCGTTTCGGGGAGAACTATGTCCAGGAGGCGCTGCCGAAGATTGCCGCAATCGGGCCTCCCGTGGAATGGCATTTCATCGGAACCGTGCAATCGAATAAGGCGGGCGATATTGCCCGCCATTTCGAATGGGCCCACGCGGTGTCCAGCGTACGAGCGGCGCGGCGACTTTCCGCCCATCGCCCACCGGATGCTGACGATATGCAGGTCTGCATTCAGTTGCAGCCGGATCGCGCGCCCGAGCGGGCCGGGGTCGATGCCGGCGGCGCCCGGGAACTCGCCGAGCTGCTGGAGCAGTTGCCACATATCCGGCTGCGGGGCCTGATGATCATGCCGCTGCCGGGCTTGCCGGCCGACGCCCTTCGCCGCGAGTTCGCCCGCGCGCGCCAGTTGCTCGAATCACTCCGTAACGCCGGGTATGCGGTGGATACGCTGTCGATGGGTATGTCGGGCGACCTCGAAGCGGCGATAATGGAAGGCAGCACGATGGTACGTATCGGCACGGACATATTCGGACCCAGGACCAATGACTGACCCACAGACACGGATCGGCTTCATCGGTGGCGGCAACATGGCGCAAGCCATCATTGGCGGACTGCTGTCTGCCGGACACCGCGCCGACTGTCTGTGGGTATCCGATCCGAGCGACGCGCAGCTCGGATGCATCCGCGATCTGAACACGGGCATTGTTACCGGGACAGACAACGCCGCCACGCTGGCCGGTGCCGACGTGCTAATTCTCGCCGTCAAGCCGCAACTGATCGAGGAGGTCCTCGCGCCGCTATCAGGAGCGCCTCGTCCCAGCGGGCAATTGGTCATGTCGATCGCGGCCGGCATCACACTCGATACGCTGCGCGAAATGATGGCACCGACGCGCGCGATCGTGCGGGTCATGCCGAACCAGCCGGCGCTGGTCGGCGCCGGCATGGCGGTACTGGCAGCTACGCCCGAGACGTCCGCGGACCAGCGCGACCAGGCGCTGTACGTCGCCGCGGCCACCGGTCGCGCGGAATGGATCGAGGATGAGAATCTGATGGACGCGGTGACGGCCGTGTCGGGCAGCGGCCCCGCCTATTTCTATCTACTGATGGAGTTGATGGAGACGACCGCGCGGGAAATGGGCCTGCCCGCCGACCTCGCGCGCACGCTGGCACGCCAGACGGCTTTCGGCGCCGGCCGCGTCGCCGCGGAGTCCGAACTCGAACTGAGCGCGCTGCGCGAGAGCGTCACTTCGAAGGGTGGCACAACGGCCGCCGCACTGGAGTCATTCGAGGAAGCCGGAATCCGTGCTATCGTCGGGCGCGCCCTGCGGGCGGCACGGGACCGATCGGTGGAACTGGGGGATCGAGACTGACGAAATGCAAGATGCACTGATTTTCATCATCCGGACGCTCGTCGATCTGTACATCATTACGTTTCTGCTGAGAATCATCATGCAGTGGGTGCGTGCCGACTTTCGCAATCCGTTGACCCAATTCATCCTGCGAGTCACCAGCCCGCTGGTCGTGCCGCTGCGTCGGTTCGTTCCCGCGATCGGGAACCTCGACACCGCCAGCCTGGTCGTCGTGCTGGTTCTCGAGCACCTGGTGAGCGTCGTGCTGGTGAGTGTTACCTGCGGCGGCGAGCCGCAATTCATGCCGATCGTCTCATTGACGATCCTGCGCACGATCTATCTCGGCCTGCGAGTATATCTGTTCGTTATCCTGGTATACGTCATCCTCAGCTGGGTGAATCCCGGGACATTCAACCCCGTGTCGAGCCTGCTCGCCTCGATCAGCGAACCGGTGCTGCGGCCGCTACGCAGTCTGATACCTCCGATCGGTGGCCTGGATCTGTCGGCGTTGTTCGCACTGATCGGCATTCAGGCCGTGACGATGCTGCTGCCGATCGCTCGCGTCGCTGCCATGATGGGCTGCCTGTCCTATGGCCAGTTCTTATGACGACATCAACCCCGCAGGCGACAAGGCATTCCGAACTATCGGTCCCGCGAGGCTGCAGCGCGCCCTCACCCGCCCAGTAGCGGGAGGAAAGACATCCGGGTGACGGTGGTTTATAGTTTCGGAAGATCTGGTTACGGGGCGGAAGAAGAAAATGCGTAAGCTTCGAGCACTGATGCCAACCGTGGCAGCTACACTCATCATCGTCGCATGCGGCGATGAGCCGACCATTCAGACCACCAGCAGCGGCCCGCCCGCGGAGCCACCGAATGCCTCGATGAAGGACTTCGGCGACTATGTCATTCATTTCAACGCAATCTCTACGGACCAGCTCCAGCCCGAGGTCGCGCGAGCCTACAACATTACGCGCAGCAAGAACCGGGCGATGCTGAACGTGTCGATCATCAGGAAGGTGCCGGGCACGATCGGCCAATCTGTCGCCGGCAGCGTCAGCGCCACAGCGAATAACCTGACCGGCCAGGCGAAGAACCTCACGCTGCGGCAGGTCCAGGAAGGCGACGCGATCTACTATATCGGCGATGTCGCCGTAGCCAACGGCGAGACGCTGGTATTTAACATTGACGCAACGCCGATCAATGAGACCAGCCGATTCTCAGTCCGCTTCTCCCGCCAGTTC
>JARRLQ010000062.1:0-11865 GCA_037386905.1 Woeseiaceae bacterium | reverse complement strand
TGGAGGAGCGCCTGCCGGACATGGAACACACGGTCAACAACACGCGCCTGAGCCTCGAGAAGCGGCTGCGCAGCGAGTTGGGTAACAAGATGACGTCCTGGACGCTGCAGGAAACACTGCTGGGCGGCAACCCGCCCAAAGATTCGGCGGCACCGACACCTAGCCTGCGCGGGCGCTCCGGCATGCGCCTGAGCGAACGATTCCGACAGTACTACAAGCTGGTTGCATCGTCGAGCAGCCAGACCGACCAGTCGCTGGCCGTTCTGGCATCCGATATCTATCTCGACATGGAAGAGACGAGCCTGCTGATCGCCCGCACGCGCGAGGAGATCGCCAGGGCGACGCTGATCGAGCAACTGAACCAGTCCTTCGGAGCGATAACACCGGAAATGATGGAGGTCGTTGGCGGCGTGAAATCAATCCTGTTCGGTGATGACTCGGCGCCTGCACCGATTGCCGGACCTCCCCCGGCCAGTGTCGAGCAGGCGTACCGCAGCCCGCTCGAACAATGAACAGACTGCCTGGAGATCGAATGATGAAGACGATGAGCCTGTTAACTGTATTGTTGGCACTCGCACTCGCGTCCTGTGCCACATCGCCACCGCCTTGTGACGGACCGCAGACGAAGAACCTGAGCGCAGCTGTCGACCACGTAAAAGACTCCCTCGCCGCTGGCTGCGCTGCCCATTTCGATCGCTACTACGACGACCTGCTGCGCACGGCCGAGGGCGACCCCAAGCCGGGGAACAAACGAATATTCAGCGAGTTCCTCGTGTGGACTGCCGATGAAGGCCTGCTGAGCAAGCGCCAGGCAAAGGAGTACTACAACCGTTATTTCAACGTGAAGTTCATGACGCTGCAAAGCGACTACAACAATTGCTCACATACCTGCCCGCGACGCGACCGCATCATGCTCGACATGGAACGTGAACTCAGCGACAAGGAACGCGGGCTGCTGAAAGTCAGCCTCGACAACGAGGGATACTACCGGGCGGACGAGCTCTACCAGGAAGTCGAACTCGTCCTCGAGGCAACCTGCACGGCTTGTTCAGCTGGGCAGTAAGCGGGCGTGACGCCATGCAGGACAGTCATGGAAGGCGATTTCTGCGCGGCCTCACCGCCGGCGCCATCGGCACGCTGGTCGGCGGCGGCGCCCTGCTCTACGCGCTAAGCCATTATGGTGTCATCGCTTTCGCCGACAGCGGCATCCCGAGCCTTGACGGCTGGCTGGACTGGGCATACATGAACCTCGGCTCATCCATTCCCGTCTTCGCGCTGCTGCTACTCGTCTTTTTCCTGACACTTGGAAGGCTGCGATTCCTGCTGCGTAACGACGGGCCGCTCGAGCGCGTCGTGCAAATGGATCACCTGACCGACATCTGGACGACGCTGTTCTTCGGCACTGGTGTAATCTGGACGGCGATCGGCATGCGCAGCGCGCTGATCTTCGCACTCGGAGACACCGACACTTCCGTTCAACAGGGCGCCTCCGTAATTCTCAGGCGCATGGTCGAGGGCGGCATCCTGCTTGCCCTGTCGACGACAATTTTCGGTGGCATCGGCGGTTACCTGATGCGTGTCTACAAAGCGGTCACGCTCGGCTCGGCATTGCAGCGTTTCTATGACCGCGTCGCACGCTCGGACACGTCGACGATGCGCTCGACGCTGGAACGCATCGAACAACACCTGGGCAAACGCAATGATGTTGCAGCTTCGGGTGACGGAGCGTCCGCATGAGCCGCCCGCCATTTTCATACCCCTTGACCCGCATCGCGGACGGCGAGTCGGGTGGAGTTGCGGACCTGCAAACGGATGTCATGCGATTCATGGCAATCCTCGCTATATGCCTTGTCGCCATCTTTGCGCTGGTGCAGAGCATCCCGCTGGATGCGCAACCACCCGACGTCCAGCCAGCTGAAGCAATTCCGGAGCCCGCGCCGCAGATGCCTGTTGAGCCCGTTCCCGAGTCACCGCCAGCTCCGATCGAGGAGCCAGCGCCCAGCACTGAATCGCAGCCGGTAACCGAACGACAGGGATTTACATTGCAGTTTGAATCGGACCTCGCGCTGACACGCCTCACGGCGCGCAACGAGGTCGCGTTGTACGCAATCGGCCAGCAACAATCGCTGCGCCTCAGCGTAAACCGAGGGCGCTTGAGTTTCTGGCCCGCATCGACGCCAAACCAGTTCTTTGAAATGGACGCCGACACCGTTCCCGCCGACGTACTTGCAGCATTGCGAACGCGCTTGCCGGACGCGGAAGCCGATATCCAGTGGGGCGTCACACTACCCAACCGAATGCAGCAGCAGCTGAACGAATTCCTCAGCACCGAGAGCGGCGGTGCATTGTTCATTGGTGCCGACGGCACACTGCGACTGGAGTGAGGACCTGCGAATGAAACGCCTGCTTGCCGTATTACTGATCACCACGTTGTCACTCGCAGCGCATGGCAAACCGCGCGATGCCGGCACCTGGGTCTCACTGCAACTGGCCCCTGCGCTGATCGAGGAACTTACCAGCCATCCGCGATTCAAGGGCGAGCAGATACGCCTCGTCGTGTTCAGCGATGATCAGCCCGCCGCCCTGAGCAACGCGTTTGAACTGTCGTTGCGGGACCGGCTGTCCGCAGCCGTGTTCGATGCGCCAGGTATTCGACTCGCCGCGCGGCAGGAACCAGGTGAGCACGTCGACTGTACGCGCGACGATGCCGACTACTACATCGGCATGCAGTTGACTTTACTCGACGACAACAAGGTGCAGATCAACCTGCGTACACTCGATCTCGGCGACTACTCCTGGGTAACCGGGCTCGATTTCACATGGAAAGGCGAGCTGGCGGACAGGCAAAAACAAATGCTCGATTCGCCGCAGGCCGATCCGTTTTTCCGCGGACAAAGATCGACGCCGTATGCGGAAACCCAGGCAGACATGCTGGCGGCACGGCTGGCCCGCGACCTGGCCTGCAAGTCGATGCGCCAGACGGCCGGCGAATTCGTCGTGCTCGTCAGGGACGACAGCGACGACTCACTACCAGGCATGACAGCTTTGGTCGGCAGCAATCTCACGTCATTTGCGGGTTTGCGGTTGACTGACAACCCTGGCGTCGCCAATGCGGAGCTGCGTGGTGAATCTCACGACGTCGGCAGCGGCCTGCGGCAATACTGGTCTACGCTGGCACCGCTGCATCCCAATTCTGCACTTCCCACACTGAACTCCAGCGCCTATATCGAGCTCGCCGAGGCAGCAAATAACTTCTTCGATATTCCGCGCTCGGACCGATCGCTGGTCGACGCGGCAGCGCTCGTGGAGCTGACCGGCAGCGGCATATGTGCGCCGCCCGGCCGCAACTGCGTCGGTATGCAGGTTCGTGCCGAACGTGACGCCGTCGTGTTTTTCCTCAACCACCAGAAGAATCACGGGCTGGTGCGACTGTCCCGCCACCAGTGCAGCCAGCGATCGGACGCACAGGTCGCACGGGCAAACGAGTCATTACAGATGCCACTGCCCGTAAACGCCGTGGCTCAAGACGTCGTCAGCGGCATACAGGACTGGTCCAGGGTTCCCGAAGGAGACACGTTCTATGCGCTCGCGGTCGGCAACAGCGAAGCAGCGCACGTATTGTCGCGCCATCTGCAAAAGTTGCCGCTGCGCTGTACACCTGCGGTCAGGTTTGGACTGCGCAACGACGAGCTTGACGAATGGATGGCTGAACTGGCAACGATACTCGACGGTTGGCGTGAAGATGTCGACTGGCAGGCCCTGCAGGTCCGCAACGTCTACTAGGAGAACAGGTGATGATCAGGCTATTGGGATTCGTCATCGGCGCAGCGCTGGCAATCGCCGCAATCCTGCTCGTGCTGGGCGTTCCCGAACTGGCATCGCAACCGGATGTCGAAACCGCGCCGCAACCAGAACCCGAAGTCTTGATCGCGCAGGCACCTGAACCACAGCCGGAACCGGTTCAAGCCGAGCCCGAGGAGGCCATCGAACCGAGATGGCACTCGTTCTGGAGCCCGTTCGGCAGCCAGATCGCTGCCAACGGCTTCGTCAGCCGGCTCGAGGCTGTCACCGGCTATGACTACCGTGTCATCAAGGTAGATACGGGCGTATACGAGGTCACGTTCGCCTATACGAGCGACGACGAGCGAAGAGAAAAGCTGGCGGCCATAGCTGCCGCGACCGGCCTCGAGATGCCCGACTCATGAGGCGCCTCGCCGCAGGCATGGTTGTGCTGGCCGCCGTGTTTGCCTTACCTGCATGGGCAACATCAGGTCCGGACCCGGCTGCAGCCTGGCGCAACTACGCCGCCTCGGCTGACGACACCGTGCCGCATGTGCGGTTTCCACATGAAACCTGCTTCCGGGCCGCGGCGCTCGAGTACGACCTGCCATGGACATTACTGCTCGCCGTTGCGCGCGGCGAGAGTGACTTCAACCCTACGGCCCGCTCCAGGGCAAACGCCCACGGCATCATGCAGATCCTCTGGCCGACCACCGCCAACCATCTAGGCATCTTCCGTCTGTCGCAGCTTTACGAGCCCTGCACCAATATCGACGCGGGCGCGCGTTACCTGCGGGAGATGCTGCAGCGCTACAACGGCGACATTCACCTGGCTCTCGCGGCGTACAATTACGGGCCCGAACGCATCTCCACGAGTGGCGAAAATATCCCGCAGGGCGCCAGCTGGTACAGCGCTTATATTCTCAGGCACCTCGGCTATGTACTCGGCGATGGCGAAACAACGCGGCCGGCGGCGGACCACCTTTACTCCGAGTTTGGGAAAACGACATTGCTGACGTTTGGCGAACCCTACCGGGCAGCGGCATTCGTGAGCGGCCTCGAGGAACACTCGCCCGGCCTGCGACTTGACTGGTTTCGCCAGGGCACGGGCAAATTCGCAGTCGTGTTTACCTATGCGGACAAAGACGAGTTCTCCCGAGGTGCATCCATGCTTCGAGCCGCGGGATTCCGCCTCGACTGACCAGGAACGATCAGTAAATGCGGCCACCGACGGATATGCTGGTTCCAATTCCGCCGCGGCCGTAGTAACCGCCGCCACTGTAGGAACTGTAGCCAACGCTGCCATAGACAGCGGGCGGCTCGCAGGATGCCATGGTCCCTGCCACCGTTACGAGCAGGAGCACACGGAAAAGTCGTTTGATGGATTGCTTCATGGCTGTGCCCCCTGTCGTTCAATTGGCCACGTTTGCAGCAACACGCCCGCGCCGGACGGGCCCGCGATGAACGCAACCTCGCCGCCAACGGGGCGCGGCTGCGCGTCGATAATGATCTTTCCGCCGAGCCCTTCGACCCTGGCGGTAATTGCTGCCGGGTCGTCAACCCGGATGTAGTTGACCCAGACCGGCAGCTCACCCTCGAACGGATTCGGCAGTATCGCCGCACGCGGTTGACCGCCCGACTCGAGAACCCGGTAAGGGCTGTCTCTGCCCGGCACCTCGTGGTCTGTAACTTTGAACCCGGCCAGCCCCGTGTAGAAACCGGTGGCCGCTGCAACATCGTTGGTCCACAGTTCGTTCCAGAGCCAGCCGTTAACGGCAGGCCGGGTTTCCGCGGGGTCTCCGTCACGCGTTTGCAGCAAGGACACGATTGCCCGGTCTGGCCCTGCGATTACAGCCAGCGTGCCGCGCGTACCGACATCTGTCGGCGGTGTAAGCACCTCACCGCCGTGCTCGGCGACACTGGCGACGGCCGACTCGACGTCGGGGACCGACAACACGGTTACCCATTGCGAAATATTGTCTTCGCGTTCGAGGATATTGACATCCAGCATGCCGCCGATGAGCTCCCCGTTGTGGCGAATCAGCATGTAGCTGTCCTCGCCGCCAAATCCGATCGCCGATGACGGACGCTCGAAGGTCCAGCCGAACAGCTCGCCATAGAAGCGCCGCGATTCGACCGGAGTATTGGTCAACAGGTCGTGCCATACGACCCTGCCATTCACGCGATCGGTCACGGGCGATTCGGTTATTGCCGGCAGATCCGGCGTTACCGTCGCGCAGGCACCGAGAAGCAGCGCACAGGCTGACGCAATTAACCTGGTTACTTTCAAGGAGACTCTCCCAAGCCAAGAAATCTGCAGGAGCGCCATGCTACAACAATACAGGGACAAATAGTCAGCGATCGGCGTGAGTGGTAATCTCCCCAAAATAACAAGAAACGGGGGAGTTATCTTGGACTCGTCAACCAGCGTGCAGAAACCCTATCCCGAGCTGACCTGGGTCGCCGTCATCGTCGGCTGGATTCTCGGTGTCATCATCGCCGTGTCCATCGGCTATGCGGCATTGATACTGGGCTTTTCCATCGAGGGATCGGAATTGGCAGCCATACTCGGCTTCGGAATCCTGCGCGGCATCTTGCGCCGCAAGAGCATCATAGAAAACAACATCGTGCAGACCATTGCGTCCGGTGTGAATGGCGCCTCGTCCGGCATGATGTTTTCGGTTCCGGCCATCTTCCTGCTCGGCTTCGGTGATCGTTTCGACCCGGTCATCCTGACCTTCGGCTGTATTGCCGGCGCCTTCCTCGGCATCGCATTCATCATTCCGCTGCGCAAGCACATGATCGACTACGAGCGCCTGACTTATCCAGGCGGCGTCGCCGTAGCCACGATCCTGAAATCACCGGGTGCCGGTGTCCGCAAGGCGATCATCCTGTTTGTTGCTGCCCTGATCAGCGCCGGCGTGCACTACGCGACGATTCACTTCGAATTCGATAACTGGAATCTCGGCGCCCTGATCGGCATGCCCGAATTCATGAACGGCATCTGGTACTTGTCCCTGATGACGGTTGGCGTCGCATTTATCGCCGGCCGCGGCGGTGTCGCGTTCATCATCGGCGGCTTCGTCGCCTACTGGTTTATCTCCCCAATGCTGGCCGCGACTGGCAGTTTCCCGGTCAACGAAGCTGGCCAGGCAATAAGCGAACCAAACGCCTTGCGCCTGATGCTGTACCGGCCTTTCGGCATCGGCATGCTGATCGGCGGCGCAATCATGGGCGTCATTCTCGCAGCACCCTTGATTATGAGCGCGATCAAGTCGATGCAGAAGGCGGCACAGGTTGCTGGTGGCAGCGGCAGCGAAGAGATGCCGATCAAGATGCTGTATTTCGCCGTTGTCGGCGCCGTCATTCTTCTTTGCGTCATGGCCGTAACTTCGGTCGATGCGATGGGGCTCGGCGGCGGTATCGCAATGGCGCTGCTCGGCACTATCTGGATATGGATGGCCGGCATTATCCTGTCGGAGGCCATCGGCCGCACCAACTGGTCGCCACTATCGGGCATGACCCTGGTCGGCATCACCCTGTTGATCGTCGTCACCCAGGCGCTCGGCCTCGATCGCGCAGACTCGATCGTCGCTGCCATCATGGTCGGCGCGGCAATGTGTGTCGCGATGTCGCAAGCGACCGACCTCATGCTCGACCTCAAGACCGGTTACCTCGTCGGCGCAACGCCGCGCATGCAGCAGATGGGGCAGTTCATTGGTGCCTGGCTGGGCCCGATCGTCGTAATTGTTGTCATCTTCGTGCTGCACGAGGCTTATGGCCTCGGCAGTACAAAATTGCCAGCGCCGCAGGCCCAGGCTCTCGCGAGCACGGTCGACGGCATCATGGGTGGCGATGTCCCGACCCAGAAATACGCAGCCGGCGCCGTGCTCGGGGGCGTACTTTCGGCGCTTGTTGGTGGCCTCGGCATTACCGTAGGGCTGGGCTTCTACCTGCCCTTCAATATCGTGCTCACCTACTCACTCGGTACCCTGGCACGCGAACTTTCCGATCGCTTCAAGGGTAAGGACTGGAGCGACAGCGTCGGCATCCCGATAGCAGCCGGACTCATCGTCGGCGAGGCGCTGGTTGGCGTCGGCAATGCGATACACGCCGTACTTGTGGCGGCATAGGAGTCAAGAAAAATGAAGAATATTGCCTATTTTCTCCTGGTCGCCGGATTCCTTTACGGAAGTTACATCGCTGCACTGGACGAAAGTGTCGTGGACTGGGGCCTGTTCACGGTCGCGGCTCTGTTGGCAATCGCCGGCGTAGTGCTCGCAAAACGCATCGCCGCAGCCGAAGCGCAATCCGGCGAAGTCCTGGAAACCAATCGCAACGAACTGAGAGAATCACTGGCGAACATTGTGCGTGATCTCGACCAGTTGACGAGCAGCGAGATTCCGCAACGTGAAACGCTGCGCAACTGGATTGATACGACTCTGAGAAATGACCTGCGCCGTTTTGCAGAAGCGCGCGAAAGTATGGTGCACCTCTACAGCCTGCAGACCTACGCTGACATCATGAGCGAGTTTGCCGCCGGTGAGCGCTACATCAACCGAGTCTGGTCGGCAGCTGCGGACGATTACGACGAGGAAGCGGAACGTTACGTTCACCGCGCGAAGGAGCAATTCCGCAAGGCGCAGTCCGACCTGGCTGAGGCCGCCAGCCAGGCGGCATAGATTCGGCAGCGTGCATGGATTTCGACCATAACGAGAAGACGCGGGACCTGCTCGAACGCCTGCAGGCGTTCATGGACGAGCACATCTATCCACATGAGCAGACGTTCTTCGACCAGGTCGATGCCATGGGCGACGACTGGCAGCCGGCACCCATCATTGAGGAACTGAAACCTAAAGCCCGCGAGGCCGGTCTCTGGAACCTGTTTCTCCCCGACTCGAAGCTCGGCGCAGGCCTGACCAATCTCGAGTATGCCCCGCTCTGCGAGGTCATGGGCCGCGTCCACTGGGCGCCCGAGGTGTTTAACTGCTCAGCGCCGGACACCGGCAACATGGAAACGCTGGAGCGCTACGGCACCGAGGAACAGAAGCGCACGTGGCTCGATCCGCTGCTGGCAGGCGAGATCCGCTCATGCTTCGCGATGACCGAGCCCGATGTTGCGTCCTCGGACGCGCGGAATATCGGCTCGACGATCCTGCGCGACGGTGACGAATACGTCATCAACGGCCTTAAATGGTGGTCGTCGGGCTCCGGTGACCCGCGCTGCAAGCTGTTCATCTTCATGGGCAAGACTGATCCCGACGGCGCAGACGTATACCGTCAGCAGTCGATGATCCTCGTGCCCGCCGGCACGCCCGGCATCACGATAAAACGCTCCTTGCCCGTATTTGGCTACAGCGATGCGCCGCACGGTCACGGCGAGATCCTGTTTGAGGATGTGCGAGTGCCCGCGTCGAATATTCTGCTCGGCGAAGGGCGCGGATTCGAGATTGCGCAGGGCCGACTCGGCCCCGGGCGTATTCATCATTGCATGCGCCTGATCGGGCTTGCCGAAGTTGCACTTGAAAAGATGTGCAAGCGCTCGCTCGAGCGTCATGCGTTCGGCAAACCGCTGGCCGACCAGGGTGTTACACGGGAACGCATTGCCGAATCGCGCATCCTGATCGACCAGGCGCGGCTGCTGGTGCTCAATGCGGCTGACAAGATGGACAAGGTCGGCAATCGCGAAGCGCGCAAGGAAATCGGCATGATCAAGGTAGCCGCGCCCGCGATGGCCTGCCGGGTCATCGACTGGGCGATCCAGGCGCACGGTGGCGGCGGTGTCTGCGACGACTTCGGGCTCGCCTACGCATACGCCGGTGCCAGGACGCTGCGCCTGGCCGACGGACCGGACGAAGTCCACCGCGATCAGATCGCGCGTCTGGAACTGAAGCCCTACCGCTAAGTCATGGCGGCCGACACAGACAGGCGGGAGCTGGCCCAACCGGCCGGCGTCCACCTGCTCGACAGCAAGGCGCTCAGCACTTACCTCGGGAAACACATCGCCGGGTTCGGCAGCGATTGCACGATTCAGCAGTTTCTCGGTGGACAATCGAATCCGACCTACCTCATTGACGACACGTCGGGACGGTACGTTCTTCGCAAGAAGCCACCCGGCAAACTGCTGCCATCGGCGCATGCCGTGGACCGGGAATATCGTGTCATGTCGGCTCTCGCTGAAACGGGTGTGCCGGTGCCGCGAATGCGCGTTCTCTGTGAAGACGAAACCGTAATCGGACAGATGTTCTATGTCATGGACTATGTACCGGGGCGTGTCATTACGCAGCGTGAAATGCCCGGGTGCAGCCAATCCGACA
This sequence comes from Woeseiaceae bacterium, assembly GCA_037386905.1. Classification (GTDB taxonomy): domain Bacteria; phylum Pseudomonadota; class Gammaproteobacteria; order Steroidobacterales; family Woeseiaceae; genus UBA1847. The sequence goes on along the minus strand of JARRLQ010000062.1, from coordinate 1,768 downwards.
GAACCGCGATGTACCTGTCGATGGCATCTGTTCTCGGTACGCTGCACTCCGTGGATTACGCGTCGATCGGGCTCGGTGACTACGGCAAACCTGACGGTTACGTCGCCCGGCAGGTCGCCCGGTGGTCGCAACAGTACGAGGCGTCGAAGGTCGAGGAATGCCCGGCCATGGACCAGGTGGTCGAGTGGCTGGGAGACAATGATCCGGACGATGCCCGGTCGGCAATCGCGCACGGTGATTACCGTCCTGGCAACATCATTTTCAGCAACGACGGGCCGGACATAGCGGCGGTCCTCGACTGGGAACTGTCTACGATTGGACACCCGTACGCCGACCTCGGCTATTTCCTGATGCCCCACAGGCTGGATGCGCGCGCGACTCCATTCGGGCTGCTTGGCCTTGATCTCGAGCAGCTCGGCGTACCGGGAGAGGACGCAATCCTGACAGCCTATGGCGAGGCGAGTGGCGCCGACACTGTCAGCGGCATCGACTATTACATCGTGTTCTCGATGTTCCGGCTCGCCGCAATCCTCGCCGGTGTGCTGCGCCGCGGTCTCGACGGCAATGCCGCTGACCCGCGCGCTGTTGAACAAGGCAGGACCTACTCACAGCTGGCTGCGGTCGCTCAAGGTATTGCTCGCAATTGCTGACGCCCCGAGCGGCTGGGGTACAATGCGCGATCTTTTGCGAAGGCGATACTGAATGTCAGAAAAAGTCATCGAAACGGATGCCCTGATCGTCGGAGCCGGCCCGGTTGGCCTGTTCCAGGTATTCGAACTCGGCCTGCTCGGCGTCAAGGCTCACATTCTCGACACGATGAACGTCGTCGGCGGGCAGTGCGCGGAGCTCTATCCCGACAAGCCGATTTACGACATTCCCGGCATCCCGGTGTGCAGCGGCGAAGAACTCGTTGCAAACCTCATGGAGCAGATCAAGCCGTTCGACGCGCAATTTCATCTTGGCGAGGAAGTCACGGAGGTCGAGGTCATCGACGACGACTGGTTCCGTGTCGCTACCGACAACGGTAACGAGTTCAGGACGAAGACCGTGTTCATCGCGGGCGGCGTCGGTTCGTTCCAGCCCAGGCGGCTGCGTTTCGATAGCATCGAAGAATTTGAGGACAGGAACCTGTTCTACAAGGTTCGCGACCCGGGCAAATTCGAAGGCAAGAATATTGTCGTGCTCGGCGGCGGTGACTCGGCGCTCGACTGGGTCGTCGAGCTTGCACCGCGATGCAGCAGCGTTACTTCGATCCATCGCCGCGATGAATACCGTGGCGCCCAGGCCACTGTCGACAAGATGATGGCGCTCGCTGCAGACGGCAAGGTCGAACCGATCATTGGCAAGGTCTCGGGCTACAAATCCGACGACGACAGCATCACCGCGATCACGGTCGAGGTCGACGGCGAGGAACGTGAGATTCCTTGCGACGCCGTGCTCGTATTCTACGGCCTCGCCCCCAAGCTCGGCCCGATCGCCGAATGGGGCCTCGACATCAACCGCAAGACGATCAATGTCGACACCGAGAAATTCGAGACGAGCACGCCGGGCATTTATGCCGTCGGTGATATCAACTTCTACCCGGGCAAGAAAAAGCTCATCCTGAGTGGCTTCCACGAGGCCGCCCTCGCCGCCTTCGCCGCGAAGGAGCGCATCGAACCGGATAAGAAAGCGCGCCTGCAGTACACGACGACGAGCCCGCTCATGCACGAACGCCTCGGTATCAAGGACGACGACTAGTAGCTCAGCGAGAACGACAGCGTGTAGG
>JARRLQ010000061.1:0-12754 GCA_037386905.1 Woeseiaceae bacterium | reverse complement strand
GATCGGACGAGACGCGTGAGCTAACAAACTGGATAGCGGATATACTGGACGACATCAGTAACGAGGAGACGATCGAGCGCGTACGCGGACAGGTCCTGGACCTTTGCAAGCGCTTCCCCGTGTACGTCTGACGTCAACAGGCCCGAATGCATTGTCCCTTCTGCAGTCACGAGGAGACCAAGGTTATCGACTCTCGCCTGGCGGGCGAGGGGCGGCAAATCCGCAGGCGCCGGCAGTGTCTCGACTGTAACGAGCGCTTCACCACCTTCGAGTCTGCCGAACTCGTCATGCCACGGCTCGTCAAGAATGACGACAGCCGCCAGCCATTCGACGAAAACAAGCTGCGCAACAGCATGATCCGGGCGCTGGAGAAACGGCCCGTGCCCAGCGACGAAGTCGAGCAGGCTATTGGCCGGCTGGTTCACAAGCTGCGCACGATGGGTGAGCGTGAGGTGCCGTCGCGACTCGTCGGCGAACTGGTCATGCAGGAATTGCACGAGCTGGACGAAGTTGCGTACGTGAGATTCGCGTCCGTCTATCGTCGCTTCCAGGACATCACCGAATTCGAGGAAGAGATCAAGCGCCTGCAGCGCATCTCCGAGACGGCGGCGTCTCGAGAGCAAATGTCCCTGCTACCCGATCTGCTGGGCAAGAAAAACAAGTAAGCCATGCCCGACAATCCCGATATCGCGTTCATGACGCAGGCGTTGCGTCTGGCGGAACACGGACGCTACTCGGCGCATCCAAACCCGGTGGTCGGGTGCGTCATCGTCAAAGACGGCCAGGTCGCGGGCGAGGGTTGGCATGAAGTTGCGGGACAGGCTCATGCCGAGATCAACGCACTGGAGTCTGCCGGTACGGCAGCCAGGGGCTCGACGGTCTACGTTACGCTCGAGCCATGCTCTCACCATGGCAGGACTCCGCCGTGTGCCGAGGCACTGATCAAAGCCGGTGTAGCAACAGTCGTTATCGGCCTGCAGGACCCGAACCCGGACGTAAACGGGCAGGGCATCGCCGCACTCGAGGCAGCCGGCATCGAGGTCAGGACGGACGTTCTGCGGGACCAGGTCGAGGAGCAACTGGCGGGTTTCCTGAGCCGGGTGCGCCGCGGCAGGCCGTTGGTCACGCTCAAGATGGCGTGCAGCCTCGATGGCCGCATTGCGATGTCGAGTGGCGAGAGCCAGTGGATAACCGGGCCTGATGCGCGTGCCGATGTGCAACGTCTGCGGGCGCGCTCCGGCGCAATCATGAGTGGCATCGGTACCGTGCTGGCCGACGATCCGTCGTTCACGGTGCGCGACCCGGATCTCGACACACACGGCAGACAGCCGCTCCGGGTCGTTCTCGATGCTGGCCTGCGCATGCCGCTATCCGCCGAAATGCTGGTGCTGCCGGGCGAAACCATCGTCTACTGCTGCAATGACAGCAAGCGCAAGGCGCTGGTTGCGGCAGGTGTAGAGGTCGTCAAGGTCGACTGCACCAGCAAGTTCGTCGACGCCCGGGCAGTGCTGGATGATCTCGGGAAACGTAAGATTAATCATGTACTCGTCGAGGCCGGGCCGGGGCTGGCGGGCAACCTGATGACAAATGACCTGGTTGATGAACTTGTGATTTACCAGGCGCCCCATATCATGGGCAGCGAGACGATGGGCATGTTCGAGACGCCAGCATGGACCGACTTGTCGCATCGCCGATTACTTGAAATCATCGACACGCGCCAGGTAGGTCCGGACACCCGCATTACGGCGCGACTCAAGGGCTGACTCAATGTTCACAGGCATCATCCAGGCCAAGGGCAGCATCACATCGCTCGAGCGGCGTGGCGGAGATGTTTGCCTGTCAATCAGTTCCGATGGGCTGCCGTTCTCGAGTTATGACGTCGGCGAGAGCATTGCTGTCAACGGCGTGTGCCTCACGGCTGTTGCCCTGCGCGACAACGGGTTCGACACCGATGTTTCGGTGGAGACGCTCAACGTAACCAGTCTCGGTTCGCTCGGCGTTGGGGACAGTGTTAACCTCGAGCCCTCGCTCGCACTGGGCGACCGGCTGGGCGGACACCTGGTCAGTGGCCATGTCGATTGCCTGGGGACTATCACGAGTCTCGAGGACGACGCACGATCCCTGCGGGTTGTTATTGAAATACCACCTGAGTTTGCGCCTTATGTCGCAAAGAAGGGATCGGTGACGGTCGATGGTGTCAGTCTTACGGTCAACGACGTTCGGGGCGCGGCATTTGACGTCAATATCATTCCGCATACTGCCGAAGTAACGATTATCGGCGACTACAGCGTGGGCACGAAGGTCAATGTCGAGGTAGATCTCGTGGCGCGCTATATTGAGCGCCTGCTGTCGAAGGACCATGAAGGCCTGTCGATGGAATTTTTGAAGGAACACGGGTATGGCTGACAATACAACGGTGCATCCGAGCGTGGTAGACGCGTCGTTTAGCGACATCGGAGACATTATTGCCGACATCGGCGCCGGCAAGATGGTCATCATGGTCGACGACGAAAACCGCGAGAACGAGGGCGACCTGATCATGGCCGCCAGCAAGGTGCGGCCGGAAGATATCAACTACATGGCGACGCACGGGCGCGGGCTCATATGCCTGACGCTGTCACGCGAACGCTGTGCGCAACTGCGCCTGCCGTTGATGGTGACGGATACGGATGCGCACCATGCGACCAACTTCACCATTTCAATCGAGGCAGCGGAAGGCATAACGACGGGTATCTCAGCGCATGACCGGGCACGTACGATCCAGGCGGCTGTTGCCCCCGATGCAAAGCCAGAAGACCTGAGCCAGCCGGGACACATTTTTCCGGTCATGGCGCAGCCGGGCGGCGTCCTGACTCGCGCAGGACATACCGAAGCCGGTTGCGACCTGGCGCGTCTGGCAGGACTCGAGCCGTCCGCCACGATCGTCGAGATTCTCAATGAGGACGGCACGATGGCGCGGCGCCCGGACCTGGAGAAATTTGCCCGCGCCCATAACATCAGGATCGGTACGATCGCGGACCTGATTCGCTACCGGCTGGAGAAAGAGCGCAACGTCGAACGTATCGACGAGCAGACCATCGATACCGAGCATGGCGCGTTCACGATGTACTGCTATGACGACCACGTGAACCGCGCCGTACACGTTGCGCTTGTGAAAGGTGACATACAGGCCGTCGAAGCGCCGCTGGTTCGCGTACACCTTCAGGACACGCTTGGCGACGTCATCGGCGTGCAGTCGCGGTCGCTGGGCTGGCCGCTGCACAGTGCAATAGAGCGCATCGTCAAGGAAGACGCCGCAGTCATCGTTTTGCTACGCGACCAGGAAACGTCGCGTGATTTCATGGATGCTGTCGAAGGCCTGAGCAAGACCAGGGATGACCTCGAAGACCGGCGCGGCGCAGACAGCGTGCTCAAGACATACGGCGTCGGTGCGCAGATCCTGCGCGACCTCGGTTTGTCGAAAATCCGTGTATTATCAGCACCCAAGCACATGCACGCGATCTCCGGATTCGATCTCGAGATCACCGAGTACGTCGAGGATTAGCGCCGGCATACGCTGATGGAAAAGATAAAAACAACAGAAGGTGACCTGGTCATTCGCGACGCGCGTTTTGCGATTGTCGCGTCGCGCTTCAACGACTTTATCGTCGATTCGTTACTGAAGGCCTCGGTACGCTGCCTGCAACAGCATGGCGCCGTCGATGCGGACATCGAAATCATTCGTGTTCCCGGAGCATTCGAAATGCCGCTGGCTGTCGACAAGGTGGCCGGGTCGCGCCGCTTCGATGGCATTATCGCGCTCGGCTGTGTCATACGCGGCGGCACGCCGCACTTCGACTATGTCGCCGGCGAGTGCGTCAAAGGAGTTGCCGCGGCGTCTCAGCGGCACAGCGTTCCCGTCGGTTTCGGTATCCTGACGACAGACACGATCGAACAGGCCATTGAGCGGGCCGGCACCAAGGCCGGCAACAAGGGCGAGGAAGCGACGCTCGCCGTCATCGAGATGGTCAACACGCTCAGACGGGTCGAATGACCGATTCCGCTTCAAGCGGCGCGAGAACCCGGGCTCGCGAATTGCTCGTGCAAGCGCTTTATCAAAAGCAGATTGCAGGGCACGAATGCGCGGAGTTGCTCGAGCAGTTCCATGAGCAGGTTGCATACGAGCGGGTGGACCAGGAGTTTTTCGACGAGGCGCTGCCGCATATCTGCAAAACGCAGGAAGCGCTCGAAAACACCATTGACCAGCTGATCGACCGGCCGCTCGAGCAGCTTGACCCGATCGAACTCGCAGTCCTTCTTATTGGCGTCTATGAACTCGAGTCGCGCATCGATGTGCCTTACAAGGTAGTCATCAACGAGGGTGTAAATCTCGCCAAGCGGTTCGGCGCGACCGACAGCTACAAATACATCAATGCCTGCCTCGACACGGCCTCGCAGTCGCTGCGCAGCATCGAGACCGGTGGATGAGTTCGAGCTGATCCGGCGTTTCTTCGTTCGCGAGGACGAAGCGGCCAGTGTGATAACCGGCATCGGCGATGACGGTGCAGTCATTCGACCGCCGACGGGCAAAGACATCGTGACCGTCGTCGATACACTGGTAGAAGGCGTCCATTTCCCACGTGATGTATTGGCGCCCGATGCCAACTACATCGGCCATCGAGCCGTTGCGGCAAACCTGTCCGACATTGCCGCTATGGGCGCCGAGCCGCGGTGGATGACGCTGGCTCTGACCCTGCGCGAAGTCGACAAAACATGGCTGACCCGGTTTTCAGCAGGGTTGCACGAGCTCGCGGCAAGTCACGGAGTAGTCCTGGTTGGCGGCGATACAACGAGGGGCGACGCAACTGTCGTCACCGTGCAGATCACAGGAATTGTTGATCCGGGCCGGATGATTTGCCGTTCCGGTGCGAAGCCTGGCGAGACGATCTACGTGTCGGGTGACATTGGTGACGCGGCAGCCGGCCTGTACCTGATGCAGAACCCACCAGGGCAATTCCTCGGCCCGCACGACTACCTGCAACGGCGCTTCATGTTTCCGACGCCGAGAGTGGCATTGGGCCGGTTTCTGGCAAACAAAGCATCGGCGGCCATCGATATTTCGGATGGCCTGTATGGCGACCTCGAAAAGTTACTTGTTGCGAGCGGAACCGGTGCTGAACTCAATCTCGATAGCGTGCCGATGTCGCTCTCGCTCCGGAGGAGCTTCGGTAAAGAGCAGCAGCTTCAGTTTGCTTTGTGCGGGGGCGAAGATTTCGAACTTTGTTTCACATCACCTGAAAGTTTGCCCAGCGAGATCGAGGGTGTTCAGATCACGCCGATCGGCAAGGTTACAAAGAAGTCGGGCATTGTGTGCCGTGCGCAGGGCGACGTTGTGCCTTTCAAGGACTCCGGATACCGTCATTTCCAATGAGCAAGTTCGACAAAGCCCTGGCGCGCAGTGTATTCACCGATCCGGTGCACCTGCTCGCGTTCGGCCTCGGCACCGGTCTCGCGCCTTATGCGCCGGGCACGGTCGGTTCGCTTCTCGGCGTTGCACTGGCGTGGATTACCGTCGATATGGGCCTTGTTCCACAAATAGGGCTTGCAATCGCATTGTTCCTGGCCGGCATCCCGATATGTGGCGAGAGCGCGAAACGCCTGGGCATTCACGACCACGGCGGCATTGTCTGGGACGAGATTGCCGCGATGTACCTGGTGCTGATATTCACCCCATTCGGGCTTTATGCGTGGATTTTGGCGTTTGGGCTGTTTCGGGCCTTTGATATTGTTAAACCGTGGCCGATTCGGGACCTGGATCACAGATTGAAAGGAGGGCTGGGCATTATGCTGGATGACCTCGTGGCCGCCCTCTATGCCGCATTGTTACTGGCTTTTGTGGGGTGGCTGATGACTTAATGTGAGAACAGATGGCCACCTCCGTCAGCGCAATTGAACGCCCGAATGACGTGCCCGAGAAAATCGGCAAGTACGTCATCATCAACAAGATCGGCAAGGGCTCGACAGGCATGGTCTACCTGTCTCACGACCCCTATTACCGCCGCGACGTTGCGATCAAGGTCTATGACATCGAGGAAGACGAAAATGCCGACAGGGCCAAGGTCTCCCGCAAGATGTTCTTTAACGAAGCGCACATGGTCGGCATGCTGCAGCACCCGAATATCATGCCGATCTACGACGCTGGCGAGGAAGACGGCAAGTACTACGTTGTAACCGAGCACATCCAGGGTGCCCGCACGCTGGCAGCATATTGCCGGCCGGACAATTTGCTGCGCGTCGACGACGTCGTCGAAATCATCTACAAGTGTGCCAAGGCGATGCACTATGCGCATGGCCGTGGCGTCATCCACCGTGACATCAAGCCGTCGAACGTCATGCTCACGATCGACAATGACGTCCGAATCATCGACTTCGGTATCGCGATCGTCAGCGACTCGGATGTTTCCCGCATCGAAGGCATCGCCGGGTCGCCAAGCTACATGTCGCCGGAACAGGTGCAGTCGGAAGAGCTGACACCGCGCTCCGATCTCTACTCGCTCGGCGCGGTCATGTACGAACTCCTGACGGGCTTCAGGCCGTTTCGCGCCGACAACCTGTCGAAACTGTTGCACCAGATTGTCTATGCAACGCCACCGCCGATTCACACGTATCGTGACGACTTGCCCGAGGAACTCGAAGACGTCGTCGCGCAGGTCATGCTCAAGGACCCGGACAAGCGCATTGCGAGCGGCGCCGCGATGGCCGCGGAGCTTACGCGCGTTTACAAGGACCTCAGGCAAAAGTACGACAAGCTCGACAACCAGGAACATTTTGACGTCCTGCGCACGCTGGCGTTTTTCCACGAGTTCTCGCACGCCGAGATCTGGGAAGTACTGCGCGCGTCGGATTGGCACGAGTACAAGGACGGTGACGATATCGTCAAGGAAGGCGAAATCGACGACCGCTTCTACATCATTGTGACAGGCAAGGTCAGCGTCGAGGCGAATGGCAGGAATGTCGGCACATTGTCGAATGGCGAGTGTTTCGGCGAGACCAGCTACGTACGTGGCGCCAAGCGTCAGGCGTCGATCAAAGCCGATGGTGCCGTAACTATCCTGCGCGTGAGTTCGACACTGATGGAGCAGGTGTCGTCAGCCTGCCAGCTGCGCTTCAACAAGGTCTTCCTGCGCTCGCTGATCCAGCGCCTCCAGGGCACCACCTGACCCCGACTTTCGGCTAGAATCCCCCCATAATTCGAAGATCGGGGGTTTCCCATGCACAAGTACCTTGCCGCGCTCCTGGGCGCGCTCATGGCCTTTTCGGCTCCGCTTTCTGCCAGCGAGCTTTCTGACAGTGTCAAGAAAGACTATGACGAATATCTGGCGGACCTCTGGGATCACTTCCACCGCAACCCCGAACTGTCGCTGGTCGAGTACAAGACCGCCGAGCGCATGGCCAATGAGCTGCGTGCCGCCGGATTCGACGTGACCGAGGGCGTCGGCGGCACCGGTGTCGTCGCGATAATGGAAAATGGCGACGGCCCGCTGGTGATGATGCGCGCCGATATGGACGGTCTCCCGGTCGAGGAAAAGTCCGGCCTGCCCAATGCCTCACGCGCGAAACAGGTAGACCCGATCACGGGTAACGAGGTGTTTGTCATGCATGCGTGCGGCCATGACGTTCATATCACGAGCCTTGTCGGTACCGCGCGGCAGATGGCTGCGCGCAAAGACGAATGGAGCGGCACGCTGATGCTGATCGTGCAGCCGGCCGAGGAGCGCGTGATCGGCGCTCGCAACATGCGTGACGATAATCTGTGGGAGCGCTTTGGCACACCCGACTATGCACTGGCATTTCACGTCGGCGCCGGCATGCCCGCGGGCACGATCGATGCGCCGGAAGGTGCCGCCTATGCAGGCGCCGACACGGTAGACATTATCGTGCATGGTATCGGTGCTCACGGCGCGAGCCCGCATCGAGGCCGGGACCCGATACTTATCGGCAGCCAGATCGTCGTGGCGCTGCAGACCCTGGTTGCGCGCGAATTGCCACCACGGTCGCCGGGTGTAGTCACCGTTGGTTCATTCCATTCCGGAACCAAGCACAACATCATCTCCGATCGCGCGCATCTGCAACTGACCGTTCGCAATACGAACGAAGAAACGCGGCAGATACTGCTTGATGGCATCAGGCGAATCGCGGTCAACGTTGGGCGCGCCGCCGGCCTGCCGGAAGACAAGCTGCCCGAGGTCATCGTTTCGGAAGAGAGTGTTCCGCCGACCATCAACGACGCGCAACTCGCGCGTCGCCTGAAGATGGCCTGGGAAGAGGCGATGGGCGAGGACGCGCTGTACGAGGAGCCACCCGAGGGCATGGGCGCCGAGGACTTCCCGCTGTTCACGGTCGACCCGGACATCACGAGTGTTTACTGGGGTATCGGCGGCACACCGCAGGCGGATCTCGACGCCGAGGACGCAGGTGGCCCGATGGTGGCCAGTCACCATTCGCCGTTGTTCAAAATTGCGCCCGAGCCTTCGGTACGCGCAGGCGTCGAGTCAACAGTCGTGGCATTACTCGAGCTGATGGGGGACTAAACGGTGCGCAGACTAATCATATTGCTCATGACCGCGATGGCGGTTACGTCGCCTCTTGCCGATGAACTCGAAGACAGTGTCAAAGCCGACTATGACGCCCACCTGGGTGCATTGTGGGATCACTTCCACCGCAACCCGGAGTTATCGACGGTCGAGTTCAAGACGGCAGCGCGCATGGCCGAAGAACTCGGGGCTGCGGGTTTCGATGTAACCGAAGGTGTGGGCGGCACGGGCGTCGTCGCCATGATGGAGAATGGCCCGGGACCTCTTGTCATGATGCGGGCCGACATGGACGGCTTGCCTGTCAAGGAAAAGTCGGGGCTGCCAAATGCCTCGGTGGCCACGCAGATGAGTCCTCTCAGCGGTAATGAAGAGCCGGTTATGCATGCCTGCGGGCATGATGTACACATCACGAGCCTCGTAGGAACCGCGCGGCAAATGGCAGCTCGCAAGGATGAATGGAGCGGAACCCTGATGCTCGTCGTGCAGCCAGCCGAGGAGGGCGGTAACGGCGCCGTTGCGATGCGCGAGGACGGGATCTGGGAACGATTTGGAACGCCTGACTACGCGCTGGCTCTGCACATCAGGTCCGAATATCCGGCTGGCCTGATTAACGTCACCGAAGGCAGCCCGTATGCGGGCGTCGATACGGTCGACATCATCATTCATGGCGTCGGGGCGCATGGCGCCTCACCGCATGCAGGCAAGGACCCGGTGGTGATTGGCAGCCAGATCGTAATGGCGCTGCAGACACTGGTTTCCCGCGAATTACCGCCACGCAGCCCCGGTGTTGTTACCGTCGGCTCGTTCCAGTCCGGCTCGAAGCACAACATCATCTCCGACCGCGCACACCTGCTTCTCACGGTGCGCAACACGACGCCCGAGACACGCAAGATTCTTCTTGACGGCATCAAGCGCATCGCCGAGAACATGGGCCGCGTTGCCGGCCTGCCGGATGACAAGCTGCCCGAAGTGATTGTGTCTGATGAGTTCGCGCCGCCGATGGTGAACACCGCACCACTGGTGCGGCGCCTCCGGGTGGCCTGGAGCGAGTCGCTCGGCGAGGACCGCGTCGTGGATATACCAGAACAGTCGATGGTTGCCGAGGACTTCCCGTTCTTTACGCTCGACCCCGACATTCCGACGGTTTACTGGAATGTCGGCGGCACTCCGCAGGAAGACTTCGACCGTGCGGAGGCCGAAGGGATGCCGATACCGAGCCATCATTCACCGCTGTTCAAGATCTCCCCGGAACCGTCCGTACGTTCCGGCGTAGAGTCAACGGTTGTCGCACTCCTCGAACTCATGGGTGACCAATGAAGCAAATAGTAATCCTGCTGGCGGCCGTCTCGCTTGCCGCTTGCCAGCCTGAATCGAACCCTGAAGAAACTGCGGCGGAGGACATTGCTGCCACCGAGATGTCGCCTGCGGACGCAATGAACGACGTTGCCGATCGCTACTACGCGTGGGCGATGGAGCGCGCCCCGGAAATTGCATACTTTGCGGCGATCGACCTTGAGCGCCACGACGGCCTGTTCGACAATTCTCCGCAAGCACAGGCGGCGGCAGAAAAGGTCGAAGATGCGTTTCTTGCCGAAGTGGAAGCGATTGATTCGGCACAGCTCGTGGGCAAACCCGAGTGGATCGCGAAAGCCATGCTCGAACAGCGGCTGCGTGCCGACGTGGCGCAACGTGTGTGCCGCCTGGAACTCTGGAATATCAGCCAGATGGGTGGCTGGCATTCGGGCTACTCGCAGATTGCGATGCTGCAGCCCGTCGATACGCCCGAGCTGCGCGAACAGGCATTGACGCGCTGGGCCAAATTCCCGGCGTTCGTGGAGCAGGAGATTGCCAATCTCAAGTCCGGTGTTGAGCAGGGCTACACCGTGCCGAAATCCGTGACCGGCCGGGTCATCGCGCAACTCGACGGTCTGCTGGCGCTGTCGACCGAAGAGTCGCCGTTTTACTCGATGGCCGTTCGCGCAGAAGACGAAGAATTTGCCGTGGCGTTGAAGGAACTGGTCGAAACAGGCATCCAGCCGGCGTTGCAGCGTGCCCGTGACTACCTGCAGAACGACTACCTGCCGGCGGCACGCGAAGAACTGTCGATCACTGCGATTCCGAACGGTCGTGAGTGCTACGACGCATTGCTGTTCGGATACACGACGCTCGACCGTCCTGGCGAAGAGGTCTACGAGCTCGGTCAGCAGACCGTGGCTGCAAACAAGACCGGCATCATCGAGCTGGGGCGTGCGGCTTACGAGACCGAGGACTTCGACGAGATTCTCGAGCGCGCCAAGAACGACCCGGCCGACAAGTTCGCAAGCGCCGAGGAACTGTTGCAGTTCTCGAAGGACATGGTGGCCCGTGCCGAGGAAGAGATGCCGAACTGGGTAGGCACGATGCCGGAGCAGGCAGTCGAGGTCGTGCCGTTCGAGAAACATGAAGAGGGCACCGGGCGCTCGGCGCACTATAACCCGGGCAACGCGGACCGGCCGGCCGAATACCGCATCCCGCTGGCCACTCCCGACGAAGAGGGCCGCGGCAACGCCGAGGCGACCGCCTTCCATGAAGCGTGGCCTGGGCATCACCTGCAGGTCGCGACGTTCCAGGCTGTCGAAGGACTGCATCCGGTAACCCGCATCATCTGGTTCTCGGGGCCGGGAGAAGGCTGGGCGCGCTATTCGGAGGCATTGGCCGAGGAAATGGGCCTTTACCAGTCGACGTCAGGCCCGATCCTGCGCAGGGCGTGGCCGGCGCGCGGCATGGTTGTCGACCCGGGCATTCACCTGTTCGGCTGGACGCGTGAAGAGGCGAAAGCGTACATGGCCGAGTCCGGCCGCTTTCCGCTGTCCTCGGGTGACGAGATGGTGGATCGCATCGCGATCATCCCGGGCCAGCTGACCGCATACGACTCCGGTGGCCTCGAGATTCTCGCGCTGCGGCACCAGGCCGAGGAGGCGCTCGGTGACGATTTCGACATTCGCGAATTTCATGACCGGGTACTCGAGAACGGCACGATTCCGCTCGGCGCGCTCCGGCAGCACGTCGAGGCGTGGATAGCGAGTAAGCAACAGTAGGAGCCCGCTAAGGCAGGCGATCAATCCTCGTCGATTTCGAACTCCTGATTCGAGTTCTTCAACGATCTCTTCGAGGTCGGCCAGGGCTGTTTCGAGATTGATTGGTGTCTTCGCGCTCATACGGTCATTATACTGCGTCGAGTTCCGGAGAATAACAATGAAAAGAATCCTTGCGGTCGCGTTACTCATTTGCGCCTCGTTTTCGGCATATGCCGAAAGCTACCTGATCGAAAACGTCCGCATCTTCAATGGCGTTGACCCGAGACTGAGCAGCGGCCATGTGCTGGTCGAGGATGGTGTCATCACCAATGTGTCGCAAAGTCGCATCACGCCGCCAGCCGGTACAGTGGTCCTGGACGGCGGCAATCGCGTGCTGTCTCCGGGATTCATCGACCTGCACGCACACCTGACGCTGAATGTCCCTGCCAGTTATCGCGATGCGCATGCGACTGTCCTCGGTGCTGTCGCGAGCGATGTTGCACGGAATTACCTCGACAGCGGTTTTACTACGATTCGCGATGCCGGCGGCACGCATCCGGATCTGGCAGCGTTGTTTAACGACGGGGTTGCTTACGGGCCGCGGGTTTTTCCTTCGGGCGCCGTCCTTTCGCAAACGGCAGGCCACGGTGATGACCGCCACCGCTCTGTGCGCCACCCGGTGCTGGAAGGTGGCAGCCCCTACGCGACAGGCGATACCTCGGTGCTCGTCGACGGGGTAGACCAGCACCTCGCTGCTACGAGAGAAAACCTGCGGTTTGGTGCCACCCAGATCAAGATCATGGGTGGCGGTGGTGTCATGTCCGACTACGATCCGATCCACTCCCTGCAGCCGTCGCCGGCCGAGATTCGCGCCGTGGTGCAGGCGGCCAGTGACTGGGATACCTACGTGCTGGCGCATGCCTACACGAGCGAAGCCGTGCAGCGGCTTGTCCTGAATGGTGTGCGCTGCATCGAGCATGGGCTCCTGATCGATGACGCGACCGCGAAAATGGTCAAGGAGAACGACGTCGTCATCAGCACTCAGCTTGTTGTGTTTCGTGCACTGGCCGAGTTGCCGGGAGTCTCGCAGAATAATCTCGACAAGCTGGCCGTGGTCCTGAAGGG